>NZ_JBHFJB010000088.1:0-9417 GCF_057334555.1 Pseudomonas sp. AGC41 | reverse complement strand
GTGGCGAGGGAGCTTGCTCCCGCTGGGCTGCGCAGCAGCCCCAAAAAAACCGAACAAAAATCAGCCTGACTCACCGAAGCCGGTTTGTCATTCGTTCCCGCGACTACTCACCTCCGCCGGCACGTCATCCCCCGCCATGCGCTTGCGGAACAACGCCGCCCGCGCCAGCAGCAGGGTGGTCACCGGTACCGTGATGGACAGCAGGATCGGTATCAACCAGGCATGCAGTACCGGCCCGGACTTGATCGCGGAAAAGTAGATGATCGAGGCGAGGGCAACGCACCAGGCGCCCAGCGTCGACGCCAGGGCAGGGGGGTGCATGCGCTGGAAATAATCCTTCAACCGTACCAGCCCGACTGCCCCGAGCAGGGCGAACAGGCTGCTGGCCACCAGCAGGATTGCCACTGAAATTTCCACCCACATCGACAGCTCCATGGTCATTCGATCACCTCCCCACGCAAGAGGAACTTGGCCAGGGCAAACGAGCCGACAAAGCCGAACAGGGCGATCAGCAGCGCGGCCTCGAAGTAGGTGTCACTGGCATAACGGATGCCCAGCACCAGCATCATCAGCATCGCGACGATGTACAGGTAGTCGAGGGCCAGGACCCGGTCTTGTGCCGAGGGGCCTTTGAACAGGCGCACCAGGGTCAGGACCATGGTCAGCGAGAACAGGAACAGGCTCAGCAGGATGGCGTTGGACAGCAACGGGCTCATTCGAAAATCTCCATCAACGGGCGCTCGTAGGTGGCCTTGAAGTGCGCTATGAATGCGCCTTCATCCCCCAGATCGAACACGTGCATCAACAGGATGCTGCGGTCCAGCGCCAGCTCCGACCAGACCGTCCCGGGAATCACCGTGGTGATCATGGAAAGCACCGCCAGGCCATTGGCATCGTGCAGGTCCAGCGGCACCTTGACGAAACGGGAGCGAGGCGGGCGGCGTCCGGCGTTCAGTACGCCCCAGGCGACGGCCAGGTTGGACACCAGCACATCGCGTCCCACCCGCAGGAACAGCCGCAGCATGACCCCGGGCCGGCGGATACGAATGGGCCGCGGCCGCAGTGGACGCATCATCAACGGCGCCAGGAAACCCAGCGCCGCGCCCAGCAGCAGGTGGCCAGCACTGACGGACAGGTTCAACAGCAGCCAGAGCAGCCACAACGCCAGCGACAACCAGGGGGCGGGGAACAGGCGCTTCATGGCTGCACCGCCTGCACTGCGGTGTCGACTTGCGGGTTGGGGACCGCGCGGGTGCCAAGTACCGCCATTACGTAATGTTCGGGCGTATTCAAGGCGTCGGCGGCGGACTGGGTGTAGCGCAGCAGCGGCTCCGCCTTGAAGGTCAGGGCGATCCCCAGGCCGAGCAGCGCGATGATCGGCACGCATTCGAACGGCCGCAACAGTGGCGACGGCCGCTCCTGTGGCGTCCAGAAGCGCTGGATGCCCAGGCGCGAGAAGGCGATCAGCGCGGCGAGCCCGGACAGGATCAATAGCGCCAACAGGCCCCAGGCGGCGCCAGAGACGGGCGTGTCGGTACTTGTTCCGAGGCCTTGGGGGTTGAGCAGTGCGCTGAGCAAGCCGAGTTTTGCGATGAAGCCGGAAAGCGGTGGCATGCCGATAATCAGCAGCGCACAGGCGATGAAGCTCAGGCCGAGGAAGGCCATGGTCCAGGGGATGACTTGGCCGACTACGGCTTTCTGTTCGTCGTCGAGGTTGATGCCTTTGGGCGGCTGCAGCGATTCCAGCGGTCGCGGTAGGCTGTCGAGATCGTCTTCCAACGGCAGATCATTGGCCGAGCGTGAACGCTCGATCAACTCGGCCAGCAAAAACAGCGCGCACAGCGCCAGGGTTGAGCTCACCAGATAGAACAGCGCCGCCCCCACCAGGTTTGGCTGGGCAAAACCGATGGCTGACAGCAGGATGCCGGCCGAGACCAGGATACTCAGGCTGGCCATGCGCTCCAGGCGTTGGGCCGCGAGGATGGCGATGGCTGCGCAGGCGATAGTGGCCAGGCCGCCGTAGACCAGCCAGTCAGCGCCGAAATAAGCCGAGGCGCCGGCCTGACCGGAGAATAGCAAGGTCCACAGCCGCAGGATGGTGTAGACGCCGACCTTGGTCATGATCGCAAACAGTGCCGCCACCGGCGCACTGGCCGCACTGTAGGCCGGCACCAGCCAGAAATTCAGCGGCCACATGCCGGCCTTGGCCAGGAACGCCACCGCCAGGATCGCCGCGCCGGCGTGCAGCAGGCCGCGGTCGGCTTCCGGCACCAGGGGCACCTTCAAAGCCAGGTCGGCCATGTTCAAGGTCCCGGTGACGCCGTAGATCAGAGCTGCGCCAATCAGGAACAGCGACGAGGCCAGCAGGTTGATGGAAATGTAGTGCAGCCCCGACGACACCCGCGCCCGGCCCGAGCCATGCAGCATCAGGCCGTAGGACGCGGCCAGCAGCACCTCGAAAAATACGAACAGGTTGAACAGGTCCGCCGTGAGGAAGGCCCCATAAAGCCCCATCAGCTGGATCTGGAACAACGCATGGAAACTCGCTCCGGCCCGGTCCCAACGCGCCATGGCGAACAGCAGCGCGCAGACGCCAATGATGCCGGTCAGCACCAGCATCAGCGCCGACAGACGATCGACCACCAGCACAATGCCGAACGGCGCCTGCCAGTTGCCGGGCAGATACACGCCAATGGACGCGGGCAGCGCCTGCTCCTGGGTCCAGCGCAACAACAGCACGGCGACGCCCAGGCCCAGCAGGCTGGAGAACAGGTTGATCCGCGCCTTGAGCGGGCGGTGCTTTTCGCCGAGCATCAGCATCAGCGCGGCGGTCAGCAACGGAAGCAGGATGGGCGCGGCGATCAAGTGCGGCGTCAACGTCATTCCTTCGGCTCCCGACCGTCCACATGGTCGGTGCCGGTCAGTCCCCGGGACGCGAGCAGGACGACGAGGAACAAGGCAGTCATGGCGAAGCTGATCACGATGGCGGTCAGCACCAGCGCCTGGGGCAACGGATCGGTGTAGTGCAGCAGGTCCTGGGGCACGCCGTCCTTGATGATCGACTCCTTGCCGATAAACAGGCTGCCCATGCTGAAGATGAACAGGTTGACGCCATACGACAGCAGGCACAGCCCCATGACCACCTGAAAGGTCCGCGGCCGTAGCACCAGCCAGACACCGGAGGCGGCCAGTACGCCGATTGCGATTGCGATGACTTCTTCCATCAGGCGTTGGCTCCTTTGAGCGGGGCGACGGGTTTGGCGTGCAGGCCCGGCTTGTGGGCGCGCACCGACTGGTGGGCCAGGGCGGTGAGAATCAGCAGGGTCGAGCCGACCACCACGGCATACACGCCGATGTCGAAGAACAGCGCGCTGGCCAGGTGAATATCCCCCAGCAGCGGCAATTCGAAATGCCAGGTATGCGTGGTCAGGAACGGATAACCCACCGCCAGCGCCCCCAACCCCGTGGCGCTGGCGAACAGCAGCCCGGTGCCCATCCAGCGCAGCGGTCGCAGGCTCATCTGCGCCTCGACCCACTGGGTGCCGGCGACCATGTATTGCAGGATGAACGCCACCGACATCACCAGCCCGGCCACGAAGCCGCCGCCGGGTTGATTGTGGCCGCGCATGAACAGATAGAACGACACCACCAGGGCAATCGGCAGCAACAGGCGAACCAGCACCGACGGCACCATCATGAAGCCCAGCGCGGTATCGCTGGCGTGGCGCGGGTTGACCAGGTCGGTGACCACGTCCGGCGCCAGCAGCCGTTGTTGCGCCGGCAGTTGCATGCTTTCCTTCGGCGGACGGAAGCGCCGCAGCAGGGCGAACACCGCCAGGGCCACCGCCGCCAGCACGGTGATTTCCCCCAGGGTGTCGAAACCGCGGAAGTCCACCAGCATGACGTTCACCACGTTGCTGCCGCCGCCTTCAGGCAACGCGCGGCTGAGGTAGAACGAGGAAATGTCGTTGGGGGTCTGGCGCGTCAGCATGGCATAGGACAGCAGCGCCATGCCGCCGCCCACCGCGCCGGACAGCAGCAGGTCCCGCAGGCGCCGGATGCGCGCGCGCCGTTCGCTGTTGGGCCGGGGCGATACGTCCTCGATCCGCCGTGGCAACCAGCGCAGCCCCAGCAGGATCAGCACCGTGGTGACCACTTCCACCGCCAGTTGCGTCAGGGCCAGGTCAGGGGCCGAGAACCAGACGAAGGTCACGCAGGTCATCAGGCCGCAGACACTGACCATCGTCAGCGCCGCGAGACGGTGATACTTGGCTTGCCAGGCCGCGCCCAGGGCGCAGGCGATCGCCAGTACCCACAGGGTGACGAACACCACGGAGCCGGGAATCTTCGGCCGGTCGCCCCAGACCAGCGTGCTGTGCAGCATCGGGATCAGCCCGGCCAGGAGCGCCGCCAATACCAACAGGAACAATTGCGCCTGCAGGCGCCGAGTGCTGATCTTGCGCTCCAGCCGACGGCCGTGGCGCATCATCAGCACCAGGCAGCGTTCGAACAGGCGCTTGCCGCTGAGGCGGCCGATCAGCGGCGGATGCTTGATGTGGCCTTGCTTGAATTGCTTGCGCAGCAGCAGGTACAGGACGATGCCCGCGGACATCGCCACCAGGCTCATGATCATGGGCGCGTTCAGCCCGTGCCAGATCGCCAGGCTGTATTCCGGCAGCGGGCCGCCCACCACGGGGAGTGCGGCGGCGGCCAGTAACGAGCCGACCACCTGGGCCGGGAAAATCCCCACCAACAGGCAAGTGAATACCAGCAGCTCGACCGGCGCGCGCATCCAGCGTGGCGGTTCATGGGGCGTGTGGGGCAGGTCGCTGGCGGTGGGGCCGAAAAACACGTCCACGGTAAAGCGCAGGGAATAGGCGACGCTGAAAGTGCCGGCGATGGTGGCGATGATCGGCAACGCCAGCTCGACCCAGGCGGTGGCCGAGATAAACACCGTCTCGGCGAAGAACATCTCCTTGGACAGGAAACCATTGAGCAGCGGCACTCCGGCCATCGCCGCGCTGGCGACCATCGCCAGGGTCGCGGTGAACGGAATCAGCCGCACCAGGCCACTGAGCCTGCGGATGTCGCGGGTGCCGCTTTCGTGGTCGATGATCCCGGCGGCCATGAACAGCGAGGCTTTGAACGTGGCGTGGTTGAGGATGTGAAACACCGCGGCTACCGCCGCCAGCGGACTGTTGAGACCCAGCAGCAGGGTGATCAGCCCGAGGTGGCTGATGGTCGAATAGGCGAGCAGGCCCTTGAGGTCGTTCTGGAACATCGCGCAATAGGCGCCGAGCACCAGGGTGCAGGCCCCGGCGCCACCGACGAGATAGAACCATTCCTCGCTGCCCGACAATGACGGCCACAGCCGCGCCAACAGGAAGACACCGGCCTTGACCATGGTTGCCGAATGCAGGTACGCCGACACCGGTGTGGGTGCGGCCATGGCGTGGGGCAGCCAGAAGTGGAAGGGGAACTGAGCACTTTTGCTCAAGGCGCCGATCAGGATCAGCGGCAGCAGGACGGGGTAGAGGGCGTGGTCACGAATCAGGTTGCCGGCGGCCAGGACCTTGTCCAGGTCATAGCTGCCCACCACATGGCCGAGCAGCATTACCCCGGCCAACAGGCACAGCCCGCCGGCACCGGTCACCATCAACGCCATGTAGGCGCCGCGTCGGGCATCGGCGCGGTGATGCCAATAGCCGATCAGCAAGAACGAGAACAGACTGGTCAGTTCCCAGAAGAACACCATCTGGATCAGGTTGCCGGAGATCACCAGCCCGAGCATCGCGCCCATGAATGCGAGGAAGAACGCGAAGAAACGCGGCACCGGATCGTCCGGCGACATGTAATAGCGGGCGTACAACGACACCAGCGTGCCGATGCCCAGCACCAATAACGAAAACAGCCAGGCGAAGCCATCCAGGCGCAGCACGAAATTCAGGCCCAGGCTGGGCAACCAATCATATTGTTCGCGGATTACGCCGCCAGCGGCGATCTGCGGGTACCATAAGGCCACCTGAACAGTGCCGGCCAGGGCTACGAGGCCGGCCAACAGCGATTCGGCGTTACGGGCGTTATGCGGTAACAGCGCCGCGACACAGCTGCCGATGAAGGGCAAAAGCAATAGAACTATCAGTGACATAGGCTTCTATTCGGCAAAGGTTGTCCGGGATCATACGTGGCGTATTCCCGATCACCAACCGCCAGGGTGTCGCAGAATCCTACAGGGTAGATGGAAGTCTCCTGTTTTGCGTTGTTTCAGGTGGGGCTTTTGGGGCTGCTGCGCGGCCCAGCGGGAGCAAGCTCCCTCGCCACGGGATTTTGCTCGATCTGCGTCAGTCGGTTGTGAGGAATGCCTATTGCTCGCGCTCAAGCACCTCATCCACTTCGACAACGCCTTTGCTGCGCGTCTTCAGCTCACTGACAATCACCGCCGCCACGATCAACCCGGCGCCCACCAGGGCAATCGCCGGTAACCGCTCGCCGGCCAGCCGCCCGGCGATGCCGGCCCATACCGGTTCCCCGGCATAGATCAGCGTGGCGCGGGTCGGCGAGACGCTTTTCTGGGCCCAGTTCATTGCCACCTGGATCGCTGCGCTGGCGGCGCCCAGGCCGACGGCGCTGATCAACAGCAGCCAGGAAAAACCGGGAATCACTTCTTGGGTCGGCACCACCATCAAAAATGCCAGCACCGCCGTGCTTGCCAGTTGCACCACAGTCACCCGGCGCACATCGACCTGGCCGGCATAGGCGCTGATCAGGATGATCTCGGCGGCGATCGCGATCGCGCTGATCAGCGTGGCGATTTCCCCCGGACTGAAATTCAGTGACGCGCCGGCCGGGCCGGACACCAGCATCAGCCCGGTGAACGCGAGCATGATCCCGATGCTCGGCATCAATCCTGGCCGCCGACCCAGCACCAGCCACTGCAGCAAGGGCACGAAGGGCACATACAGCGCGGTAATGAACGCCGATTGGCTGCTGGGGATGGTTTGCAGGCCGACGGTCTGCAGGCCATAGCCGAGCATGATCGCTACACCGATGAAAGCTCCGGCCTTGAGTTCGAACCAGGTCAGGTCGCGCAGGTGCCGCCAGGAGAACAGCGCAACGAATGCCGCCGCAGCGGCAAAGCGCAGGCCGACGAAAAACATCGGTCCGCTGACCGTCATCGCATGCTGGACCAGCAGGAATGTCCCGCCCCAGATCATGGTGATCAGCACCAGCACGCATTCGGCCTTGCTGAACCGTGAGAAACGGGAGGAAGCTTGCGGAGAATTCACCAATGCCATGATCTTGCGCGCCACTTGAGGTGGACGCACAATGCGCCCGAACGAATAAGTTGGGCAGTATAATGCGCAACCCCGGCAGATGAGCAATATAGTGCACAAAGATAATGGCCAGCGGGCGTCCGTCCTGCAACATGTCAGCCAGAACGTCCGCCGCCTGCGGCATGCCGCGCAGCTCAGCCAGACGGCTTTGGCCGAGCTGTCAGGGGTCAGTCGGCGGATGCTGGTGGCCATCGAGGCCGGGGAGAAAAATGTCAGCCTGACCACCCTGGATCGCGTCGCTGAAGCCCTCGACGTGGCCTTCAGCGATCTTATCCAGGCCCCCGACGCGCGCGATCCGAGTCGTATCAATGAGCTGGCCTGGGCCGGTGCGATTGCAGGGAGCAAGGCCGTGTTGCTGGCCAAAGCCACCGCCAGCCGCGAGGTGGAGCTTTGGGAGTGGCGCCTGGAACCCGGCGAGCATTACCATTCGGAGCCCGACGCCGACGGTTGGAGCGAACAGCTTTACGTCTTCGAAGGCTGTCTGACGCTGCTGCTGGGCAGCGAAGAACGTCGAGTCGGAGCGGGCGAGTTTTTCATGTTTGCCAGCAACCAACCTCACGGCTATCGCAATGACGGCCTGGTAGCAGCGCGATTCGTACGCAACGTGGTGATTTGACTCCTGGAGAGCGGTATGGACGCAGCGCTGGATCAACCTGTGAACGGCATCACCCGCGAGGCCGACATCCTGATCATCGGCGGCGGCCTGAGCGGCGCCATGCTCGCGGCGCAATTGCTGCGCCTGCCGGGCCGGCGCGACGTGCTGATTGTCGAGCCGCGCAGCGAGTTGGGCCGGGGCGAGGCCTACAGCGCCGTAGAGCTGGGCCATACCCTTAACGGCAACGCGGCACGCATGAGCGTCGATCCGGATAATGCCGATGACCTGACCCAGTGGCTCACGGCGTTCATCGAGGCTGGCGGCTGGCCCGAGTCGGACCAACAGCATGTGCCGGTCAGCGAACTGTTTCCTCCGCGCGGAATGTTTGGCCTGTACGTGCAACAGCGTCTGTCCGAGGCCCAGTCGGTGGCGGCCTTGAATGGGTCCATGGCGGAGCATGTGCGCGGGGAGGCCGTCGACCTGCAGATCGTTGATCAAGGTGTGCGGTTGACGCTGGCTGATGGCAGCATCTTGCAGGGCCGTTTCGCGGTGCTGGCCACCGGCATGTTTGCCGCGGCGCGCACTCCGCAGACCGAATCCAGCGGCTTGAACAGTGCGGCACTGGATCCTTGGGATGTGACGGCCATGCGCCAACTCGAGCCGCAGTCCACGGTGCTGATCATCGGTTCCGGGCTGACCATGGTCGATGCCGTGGTGTCGCTGGAGCAGGCCGGGCATCGTGGGCCCATCGAGGTGTTCTCACGCCATGGGCTGTTGCCCCATGTGCGCCGGCAACCTCCGGCCTGGGTGGATTTCCTTGCCGAAGATCATGACCTGCGTTCGCCGTTGCAGCTGATGCGGGCGCTGCGCGAGCAATGCCGTCAGGCGCAAGCCCAGGGGATTGATTGGCAGGCGCCACTGGATACCGTGCGCGCGCACATCGGCCGTTTGTGGAGCCAGGCCAGCGATGTGCAGCGCCGACAGTACGTCCGGCATGTGCGGCCGTGGTGGGAAAGCCACCATCATCGTTCGCCTCCGTTGAGCGCAGAATTGGTGACGCGTCTGCAGGAAGAAGGGCGGCTGCGGATCCAGGCGGCCTCGTTCAAGGGGCTGGTGCCGGCTACCCAAGGCTCGGTAGGCATCCGCATCCGCCGACGCGGCGAAGCTGGACTGACGGTGATGCAAGGCGCTGCGTTGATCAACTCCAGCGGTATCGAATATGACTGGCGGCGCGTGGCGCGACCTCTGCCGCAGCAATTGCTGGCCCGAGGGCTGGTCCAGCCCGGTCCGCTGGCGCTGGGCATCGCCGCGCGTGCCGACGGCGCAGTGCTGGACGCCCGTGGCGAGCCGGTCAATCAGCTGTTCGCCATGGGCCCGCCATTGCGCGGAATGTGGTGGGAAAGCACCGCCGTGACGGATGTGGCGAGCCAGGCCAAGGCACTGGCCGCGCGCTTGGCTGGTTTACAAACCCAACGCTGAACCCTGTGG
>NZ_JBHFJB010000087.1:46480-87050 GCF_057334555.1 Pseudomonas sp. AGC41 | reverse complement strand
CACAGGGGTTTACAGGTTTTCCAGGGCCAGGTTCAGCGCCAGCACGTTCACCACCGGCGGGCCCACCAAAGGCCGCTCGATATGGCTGTCGAGCAACTGCTGCAACGTCGGCACCGGCAGGTTGCGCGCCGCGGCGACACGCGCCAGTTGATAGGCAATCGCGGCCGGAGGCAAGTGCGGATCCAGGCCGCTGCCGGAAGTGCTCAGCAGCGCCAGGGGCACCGGTCCCTGGCCGGGCACTTGCAGCTTGCCGGCGTCATCGATGACCCGGGCGGCCAGCGCCGGGTTGCTCGGGGAAAAGTTGCTCGCGCCGCTGGCCACGGTCGCAAAAGCGCCTGCCGAAGGGCGCGGATGAAACCAACCATCGCCGACGAAATCCTGGGCGATCAGCCGAGAGCCACGGACCTTGCCGTCGGCGTCATGGATCAGACTGCCGTTGGCCTGCTGCGGAAAAGCGATTTGTGCCACGCCGGTGACGAACAGCGGGTAGGCGATGCCAGTGATCAAGGTCATCAGTAATAACAGGCTCAGGGCCGGGCGAATCAAGGTGAACATTCTCTAATCCTCAGTTGAAAACACATCTGTGATGGATGTCTTCAGGCTCAAACCAACCCCAACCCCGTCAGCAACAGATCAATCGCCTTGATCCCCACGAACGGCACCGCGATCCCGCCGAGGCCGTAGATCAGCAGATTGCGTCGCAGCAACGCCGCCGCACTCGCCGCCTGCACTCGCACGCCACGCAAGGCCAAGGGGATCAGCACGACGATGATCAGGGCGTTGAAGACGATGGCCGAGAGGATCGCGCTCTGCGGGCTGTTCAGGTGCATGACGTTCAATACGCCGAGCTGTGGATAAATCGAGGCGAACAGCGCCGGCAGGATCGCAAAGTACTTGGCGATGTCGTTGGCGATGGAGAACGTGGTCAGCGCACCACGGGTGACCAGCAATTCCTTGCCGATCTGCACCACATCCAGCAGCTTGGTCGGGTCGCTGTCGAGGTCGACCATGTTGGCCGCTTCCCGCGCCGCCTGGGTGCCGTCGTTCATCGCCATGCCGACATCGGCCTGGGCCAGGGCCGGGGCGTCGTTGGCGCCGTCGCCGCACATGGCGACCAGCCGGCCGTCGTTCTGCTCGTGACGAATGCGCGCCAGCTTCTTCTCCGGCGTGGCCTCCGCCAGTACGTCATCGACACCCGCCTCGGCGGCAATCGCGGCAGCGGTCAGCGGGTTGTCACCGGTGACCATGACGGTGCGGATACCCAGCTTGCGCAACTCGGCAAAGCGCTCACGGATGCCGGGCTTGACCACGTCCTTCAGGTGAATGGCACCGAGCAACCTGCCGTCCACGCAGACCAGCAACGGCGTGCCGCCGCTCTGGGCGATCTTGTCGATTTCCCGCGCCAGTACCGGCGGCAGCTCGTTGCGTGGCAGGCCGATGAAACTCAGCAAGGAATCCACCGCGCCCTTGCGATAGACGCGCCCCTGATGATCCACGCCGGACAACCGGGTTTCCGCGCTGAATGGCACCGCCGTCAGCGCGTCCAAAGCCGGCTCGGGCTGGGGATGCAAGCCGCGCAGATACTCGACGATGGATTTGCCCTCGGCCGTATCATCGGCCAACGAGGCGAACAAGGCGCCTTCAGCCAGTTCCTTGGCGCTTACGCCTGGGGCCGCATAGACCGCGGCACAGCGCCGGTTGCCAAAGGTGATGGTGCCGGTCTTGTCCAGCATCAGCACGTGGACATCACCCGCCGCCTCCACCGCGCGGCCGGATTTGGCGATGACGTTCAGGCGCACCAGACGGTCCATCCCGGCGATGCCGATCGCCGACAGCAGCCCGCCGATGGTGGTGGGAATCAACGTCACCAACAGCGCAACGAGGAACACCAGCGGCAGGCTGCCATTGGCGAAATGGGCGAACGGCTGCAGCGTCACCACCACCAGCAGGAAAATCAACGTCAGGCCGATCAGCAGGATGTCCAGCGCCACTTCGTTCGGGGTTTTCTGGCGCTTGGCGCCTTCGACCAGGGCAATCATGCGGTCCAGGGTGGATTCGCCGGGATTGCTGGTGATGCGTACCAGCAACCAGTCGGAGACCAGCCGCGTATTACCGGTGACGGCCGAACGATCCCCGCCGGATTCACGAATCACGGGGGCCGATTCCCCGGTGATCGCCGCTTCGTTGACCGCCGCGATGCCTTCGATCACCTCCCCGTCGCCGGGGATCATTTCCCCCGCCGCGACCCGCACCACATCGCCTTTACGCAAGCGGGTGGCGGGAATCACTTCAAAGCCGTCCGCCGTCTGGCGGCGAGCGCTCAGGCCTTCGCTGCCAGCCTTGAGGCTATCGGCACGGGCCTTGCCACGGCCTTCGGCCAGGGCTTCGGCGAAGTTGGCGAACAGCACGGTGAACCACAGCCACAGGGCGATCTGCGCGGCGACGAAAGTCGGCACGGCGCTATCGGGGATCAGACACAGCACGGTGGTAAGGATTGCGGTCAGCTCCACCACCAACATCACCGGAGCGCGGTGCAACTGGCGCGGATCAAGCTTGACGAAGGCTTGCACCAGCGCTGGCCGCCACAGCGCCGACAACTGGGTTTGCGGTTGTTCCGGCGCCTTGGCGACGACGGTTTTGCTCATTGGCATATTCATCATCTGTTCCTCAGAAACCCATGCTCAGGTGTTCGGCGATCGGCCCCAGGGCCAGGGTCGGCAAGAACGTCAGGCCACCTACCAGCAGGATGGTCACGGTCAGCAGGGTCACGAACAGCGGGCCGTGGGTGGGGAAGCTGTTCTGGCCGATCGGCGCGGTTTTCTTCAGCGCCAGGCTGCCGGCCAACGCCAGTACCGGCAGGATGTAGCCGAAACGGCCGATCAACATGCCCAGGCCCAGCATCAGGTTGTGAAACGGCGTATTGGCGCCGAACCCGGCAAACGCGGAACCGTTGTTCGCCCCCGCCGAGGTGTAGGCGTAGAGCAACTGGCTGAAACCGTGCGCGCCAGGATTGCTCACCGCTGCGGCAGGCCCGGGCAGGCTTGCGGCAATCGCGCCGAGTACCAGCACGCTCACCGGCATCACCAGCAGCGTCACTACCAGCAACTGCACCTCCCGGGCGCCGAGTTTCTTGCCCAGGTATTCCGGCGTACGACCGATCATCAATCCGGCGAGGAACACCGCGATC
Source organism: Pseudomonas sp. AGC41 (assembly GCF_057334555.1). Taxonomy (NCBI): domain Bacteria; kingdom Pseudomonadati; phylum Pseudomonadota; class Gammaproteobacteria; order Pseudomonadales; family Pseudomonadaceae; genus Pseudomonas; species Pseudomonas sp. AGC41. Next base: position 83,863 of record NZ_JBHFJB010000087.1, on the reverse strand, counting down.
AACACGTTGAGCAGCATCCCGTAGAGCCCCGCGCCGACACCGCCGAAGATCACTTCGCCCAGCATCATGTTGACCAGCGCGACCATGCCGCTCAGCGGGTTGAGGCTGTCGTGCATCGCATTGACCGAGCCGTTGGACGCCGCCGTGGTGGTCACTGACCAGAGCACCGATGCGGTGGTGCCGAAGCGCGCCTCCTTGCCTTCCAGCGGCGCGGCTTGTTCAACGGCCGCGTGATCAAGGGCCGGGTTGGGTTGGAATTCCGCCCATAGCGACGTCGCGCCGCCGATCAGGAACAGCGCCAGCATGCAGGCGATGATCGCCCGACTCTGGCGCAGGTCCTTGACGTAATGGCCGAAGGTGAACACCAGCGCCGCCGGGATCAGAATGATCGACGCGACTTCAAACAGATTGCTCCAGGCCGTCGGGTTCTCGAACGGGTGCGCCGAGTTGACACCAAAAAAACCACCGCCGTTGGTGCCCAGTTGCTTGATCGCAATCTGACTGGCCGCCGGCCCCAACGGAATCACCTGGTCGACGCCCTGCATCGTCACCCCGTGCACATATTGCGCGAAGGTTTGCGGCACGCCCTGCCATACCAGGAACAGCGCCAGCAGCAGGCACAGCGGCAACAGCCCATAGAGAGTGGCACGGGTCATGTCGACCCAGAAATTGCCCAGCGTCGTCGCGGACTTGCGCCCGATCCCACGACACAGCGCCACCAGCACGGCCAGGCCGGTGGCGGCGCTGACGAAGTTCTGCACCGTCAGGCCGATCATCTGGCTCAAGTAACTGAGGGACGCCTCGCCGCTGTAGGACTGCCAGTTGGTGTTGGTCACGAAACTGACCGCCGTATTGAACGCCTGGGTCCACTCCATGCCGGGCAGGTTTTCCGGATTGAGTGGCAAATGCCCCTGCAACAACAGGATCGCAAACAACAACACAAACCCCGCCAGATTGAACGCGAGCAAGGCCAAGGTGTACTTCTGCCAACTCTGCTCGGCAGTCGGATCAACGCCGGCCACCTTGTAGCAACCGCGCTCCACCGGCCCAAGAATCGGCGACAGCCAGGTACGCTGGCCCTCCATCACCCGGTAGTAAAACCGTCCCAGGAACGGTGCCGGAATCAGCACCAGGGCAAAAAAGCCGAGGATCAGCCAGAAGTCATAACCGTGCATAACCGCTCCTAGTTCCGATCCGCGCGCAACAGCGCAACCAGCAGATAAATGAACAGCGCCACTGCCAGCAGCAGCGACACCCCGTCCAGAACACTCATGGGATTTCTCCGTGGTACGGCGTCGTTGCCGTGTGTGGAGTGATTGTCGGTAGGGTGGGTGTAAAGACGCGAGATCGAGGGTTGGGGTGGGGGATAAAGAAACTGTAAAAAAGATGGGTGATTGGGGGTGGGTCGCGAGTTCCTTCGACGGCGTCAGTTATTTTCCATGGGCTAGGCTCTATAAATCTCAAATTGGGCCGACACTTCTATTGCACTGTCTGGCTCATGCCGACAAGCTATGCCCTCTGCAACAATATCTACTTTTTTGAAGAAGGTTGGGCTCACATGCGTATCCTCATCACCGGCGGGGCCGGTTTCATAGGCTCTGCCCTGATTCGCGAGCTGATTGAGCACTCAGATCATGAAGTCCTTAACCTGGACAAACTGACTTACGCTGGCAACCTCGAATCGCTGGCCAGCGTTGCCAGTAACAGTCGCTACGAATTCGTTCAGGCCGATATCGTCGATCAAGCAACCGTCAGCGCGGTGCTGGACCGCTTCCAGCCACATGCAATCATGCATCTCGCTGCTGAGTCCCATGTCGACCGTTCCATTGACGGACCATCGGACTTCATCCAGACCAACATTGTCGGCACGTACAGCTTGCTGGAGGCTACCCGCGCTTATTGGCAGACCCTGGCCGAGCCAGAAAAAACCGCCTTCCGCTTCCATCATATTTCGACCGACGAGGTCTATGGCGACCTGCACGGCGTCGACGATCTGTTTACAGAGACGACCCCCTACGCGCCAAGCTCGCCCTACTCCGCGAGCAAGGCCGCGTCCGATCATCTGGTTCGCGCCTGGCATCGCACCTATGGCCTGCCGGTGCTGCTGACGAACTGTTCAAACAACTATGGTCCGTTCCACTTTCCTGAGAAGCTCATTCCGCTTGTCATCCTCAACGCCTTGGCTGGCAAGCCCCTGCCCGTTTACGGCAACGGCCTGCAAGTTCGTGACTGGTTGTTCGTCGAGGATCACGCCCGAGCGCTCATCAAAGTCGTTACAACAGGCGAGATCGGCGAGACCTACAACATCGGCGGGCACAACGAGCAGAAGAACATCGACGTGGTCCGCGGCATTTGCCAACTGCTGGAAGAACTCGCGCCGCAAAAGCCTGAAGGCATCGCGAACTATGCCGACCTGATAACTTTTGTGCAGGACCGTCCGGGCCATGACCTGCGCTACGCCATCGACGCCGGGAAAATCGAACGGGAACTGGGCTGGGTGCCGCAGGAGACGTTCGAGTCGGGGCTGCGCAAAACGGTCAAATGGTATCTGAATAACCTGGAATGGTGCCGTCGCGTTCAAGACGGCACTTATCAAGGCGAACGCCTTGGCTTCACCAATAAAAAGGAACTCCTCGCATAATGAAAGGCATCGTATTAGCGGGTGGCTCGGGCACTCGTCTGCATCCCATTACTCTTGGCGTTTCGAAACAGCTGTTGCCGGTCTACGACAAGCCGATGATCTATTACCCGATATCGGTACTCATGTTGGCTGGTATCAGGGAAATATTGCTCATCTCCACTCCACAGGATCTACCGCAGTACCGCAATTTGCTGCAAGACGGTAGCCAATTCGGCGTTAAGTTCAGCTATGCAGTCCAACCCTCGCCGGATGGCCTAGCCCAGGCTTTTCTGATTGGCGAAGAGTTTATCGGCACCGATCCGGTGTGCCTGATTCTTGGGGATAACATCTTCCATGGGGCATATTTCGGAGCGCAGCTGCAACGGGCAGCCGAACGCCCCTCAGGCGCGACTGTATTTGGTTATTGGGTAAAAGACCCGGAGCGTTTCGGGGTGATCGATTTCGACAGCAATGGCTGCGCCTTGTCGATTGAAGAAAAACCTCAGGAACCAAAATCCAATTACGCAGTAACCGGCCTGTACTTCTACGATAATAACGTGATTGAAATCGCCAAGGCAGTCAAACCCTCGGCACGTGGCGAGCTGGAAATCACTGACATCAATAATGTCTATCTCCAGCGCGGTGATCTACAGGTCGAGCGCTTCGGTCGCGGCTTCGCCTGGCTCGACACCGGAACCCATGACAGCCTGCTCGATGCCTCACAGTACGTACAAACCATCGAACACCGCCAAGGGCTTAAAGTGGCGTGTCTTGAAGAAATTGCTTATCACAATGGGTGGATTAACCGCGAACAGCTACTCGAGCGCGCGCGTTATTTCGGCAAGATCGGGTACGGTCAATATCTTGCCCAGGTCGCCGGAGAGGAAATCAATCCCGTCGGTTTGAGGCCATGAGAATTCTAATCAGCGGTCAACATGGTCAAGTATCCCATGAACTGCAGCGGCGACTGCGCGACGTCGGGGAATTGATCGTCATGGGGCGTGACCAACTCAATCTGACTAAACCGGAGCTGATCCGCCAAACGGTACGGAACAACCACCCAGATCTAATCATTAACGCTGCTGGGCACACTGGCGTCGACCAAGCTGAAAGCGAGCCGGAAGCGGCGTATGCCATTAACGCGGTAGCGCCTGGAATCTTTGCAGAAGAAGCATTGGCACTCCGTATACCGCTAATTCATTACTCTACTGACTATGTATTCGACGGCGATAAAAATCAGCCTTACAACGAAGAGGACGCACCTAATCCGCTTGGCATTTACGGCGGGAGCAAACTCGCAGGTGAGCGAGCCGTCTCTATCGTCAATGGTAAACATTTGATCCTTCGTACCAGTTGGGTGTACTCAACCCATGGAAGTAATTTTCTATTGACCATGCAACGATTGCTTCAAGAAAGATCGGAACTGCGTGTCGTCGATGACCAAATAGGTGCGCCGACTTGGGCGGGCTCCGTTGCCAATAGCACGCTAGCGATCATCAAGGAGTGGCAACGGGGTAACGAAAACTGGGGAACCTATCATCTGACGGCTCAAGGCCAGGTTTCCTGGTTTGGTTTCGCCCAGGCTATCCGCGATACGTTACAACGACAGGGCAAATCCGTTGCGGCGCTGTTACCCATTTCTTCCGCCGAATATCCCGCAAAAGCAGCCCGCCCACTGAACTCTCGGCTTGATTGCAGCAAGTTGGAAAATGATTGGGGCGTGAGCCAGCCCCATTGGCAAGAGGCGCTGCTTGAATGTTTGAATGAGCAACACTAGGCGTCTCTTGGGGTTCCCAGCGCTATAAGCGTGCCTCAGATAGCAGCGGGCCATGAGCTAAAGCGCTGAACTGGGGCACGCAACATCCTGAACGATGGCGAAACATTCCTGATACGACCTGATTCGACTCATTACGACCGCGACTGCTTTACTGGCACGCCCACTGCACTGCCCTCCCCCCAGCGCTTTTGCTATTTATCGAGGGGAGCCACCGATGAACACACAACTCAAACCCACCCTGGGCACCCTGCACTTATGGGGCATCGCCGTTGGCCTGGTGATTTCCGGTGAATATTTCGGCTGGAGCTACGGCTGGGGAGTCGCCGGCACGCTGGGCTTTTTGGTGACGTCGTTCATGGTCGCGGCCATGTACACCTGCTTCATTTTCAGCTTCACCGAACTGACCACCGCCATCCCCCACGCCGGCGGCCCGTTCGCCTACAGCCGTCGGGCTTTTGGTGAAAAAGGCGGCTTGATCGCCGGCTTGGCAACTCTGATCGAATTTGTCTTCGCCCCACCGGCCATTGCCCTGGCCATCGGCGCCTACCTGAACGTGCAATTCCCGGCGCTCGACCCGAAACATGCTGCCGTCGGCGCCTACATCGTGTTCATGGGCCTGAACATCCTCGGGGTGAAACTGGCCGCGACCTTCGAGCTGATCGTCTGCGTGCTTGCGGTGGCCGAATTGCTGGTGTTCATGGGCGTCGTCGCGCCGGCGTTCAGTTTCAGCAGCTTCGCCCTGAACGGCTGGGCCGGTTCCGATGTGTTCGGCGCACCAGCCATCGCCGGAATGTTCGCGGCGATCCCCTTCGCGATCTGGTTCTTCCTCGCCATCGAAGGCGCGGCCATGGCCGCTGAAGAAGCCAAGGATCCGAAACGCACGATTCCCAAGGCCTACATCAGCGGCATCCTGACGTTGGTGTTCCTGGCCATGGGCGTGATGTTCTTCGCCGGCGGCGTCGGTGACTGGCGTACCCTGTCGAACATCAACGACCCTCTGCCACAAGCCATGAAAACCGTAGTCGGTGAAAGCTCCGGCTGGTTGCACATGCTGGTGTGGATCGGCCTGTTCGGCCTGGTGGCGAGCTTCCACGGCATCATCCTCGGCTACTCGCGCCAGTTCTTCGCCCTGGCCCGCGCCGGCTACCTGCCCGCCTCCCTTGCCAAACTGTCACGCTTCCAGACCCCGCACCGCGCCATCATCGCCGGCGGCCTGATCGGCATCGCCGCCATCTACAGCGACGGCCTGATCAACCTCGGCGGCATGACCCTGACCGCGGCGATGATCACCATGGCCGTGTTCGGCGCAATCGTCATGTACATCATGAGCATGCTCAGCCTGTTCAAGTTGCGCAAAACCGAACCGAATCTCGAACGTACGTTCCGCGCCCCCGGCTATCCGATCGTACCGGGGATCGCCCTGGCACTGGCGGTGGTGTGCCTGGTGGCGATGGCCTGGTTCAACACGCTGATCGGGCTGATCTTCCTGGGGTTCATGGCGGTGGGTTTCGTGTATTTCGTGATGACCGCCCAACTGCGCGCAGATGCGCCGGCTGATGCGATGTTGACCGGGCTATAAGGTGAAGCCGGCATAACGGGCGTAGTATGGAACCACTGCGAACAGCCTTCGCTCATAAGTGGTATGGGCAATGGCCAGCGAATACTCGTCTGGCTATTGCCCACTCAAGGAGAACCCTATGCCCTGGTATGCCTGGTTAATCCTGATCGTCGCCATCGGCTCGATCGTGGGTGGTTTGATGATGCTGCGCGACACCGCCCATAAGGTCGAACTGACGGATGAGCAGCGCAAGCGCGTTGCGGAACGCAATGCGGAAATGGATGCAAAGGAAGCCAAGGACCGCTGATCCTCAGTTACCACACCGCTTCCGTGGCGAGGGAGCTTGCTCCCGCTGGGCTGCGCAGCAGCCCCAAAACTGCTGACGCGGTGTGTCTGCTAATCGTGCGCTGCTATCTGGACCGCCGCCTGCTGTTACTTCTCCCAATCCGCCTTGGCAATATGCAACCCATGCTGCCCCTTGTAAGCCGCCCTCTCCGGCTGACTCCAGCCCTGCAGCAACGAATCCTCCAACCGATAAATCTCCACCCCCAGCGGACGACAAACGCTTAGAGGATCCTGCGCATCCGGTCCCCACATCGCCAACGACAGGTCACCCCCAGGACACGTCGACAACGCACACAACAAATCAATCTCTGCAAAAAACTCCAAGTAATCGCCCTTCTGCGCCGGACACGCCTTCATGAAATACATGTCGTCATGATTCAGCCCGGTGCATTGGAAGATATTCAGCACGTCGTGCACATCGAACTCGGTTAAACCATGAGGCAACACCGCCCGGGTCAGATTTGAGTGGCAATGATGGTGGAAATCCTCGCCGGTCAGCATCTTGTTCACATACGGGTCACACCGTGTACCCAGCAAATCGTGCAAACGCCCGCCATGCTCGTCGATGCCATAGCTCGCGAGACTGTCATCGGTAATCGTCACCAACGGTCGCAGAAATGGGAGGTTCGACCACAGCCGATCGTAGGTGCTGACATGGGCGCCCTGAAGCTGCCGAGTACGCGCCGCCCACAACCGCTCCCGCGGGTCATGGGCGTTCCAGACGTTGAAATCTCCTACTTGTGGGCCGACCGGTGTGGTGATGCGAAACACATGACCGGCGGGTACCTGCCAGGCGCGGCCGGTACGGATGGGTACTTCGAACTGTTCGACCAAGCTGCGCTTGTCGTGTTCGGCGCGGATTCGGTCGTAGAACGGCTTGTCCACCTGAAGGGCAGAACCTTTACTGACTTGGTAGGCGGCTGGATAGTCTTTGTGCATGGCTTCCTCGATTTTGTTGCGACGAAGGAATAACCGACAAAATCAAGCTGTTCGGCTAACGAACTTCTGACTCCCCGGCCCGAAATCTAAATGCAAGTAGCAGCAGAGGAATATAAGCCACTAACAAGCCGACAATACCCTCCAGCTTTTCGCAAACAACCAGAACCGCAATTGGTAGCAGCCAACCGATATTAAGCGCTCCTGTGGCCAATGTCACAGGCAAATGCCGCCCATAGCGACGTGAAGCGAATTGATAAGCATGGCTCCGATGAGCTTCGTATATCCTCTCCCCACGCAGAAAACGGCGAGCCAACGTCAGGGTGGCATCTACAATGAACACACCGAGCAGGATCAACCACCCGAAGAACAAATTGGACGATATCCATGCAGCCTGAAGTGCGAAAATCCCGAGCGTAATACCTAAAAAGCCGCTTCCTGCGTCCCCCATGAATATCTTGGCGGGTGGATAGTTCCAGCACAGAAACCCCAGAACAGAACAGGCGAGTAGTATGGGTCCAATAGCTTGCGCCCCTTCTCCAACCAACCAATACAGTAACGCGGCGCCAGCGCAAACAGATACCGCCTCCACCGCAGCGATACCGTCAATCCCATCCATGAAGTTGTAGAGATTGAGCATACCGGCCAAAAAGACGCTGCCTATCAGGTAACCCAAAGCCCCCGTCTCAATATTTAGTCCTAGAAAGGAAATAGGGGCAAGACCGCCAATCCAGTACAATGCCCAGAAGGCAGCTATAAAGTGACCTAAAAGTCGCCATTTTGCAGCAATGTGAACATGATCATCCCGGAATCCGTTCAAAGCCACGAATGATCCCGCGCCAAGTAGAGCAGCGACATTACCCAACGGAAGCGTATGCAGAAAATACAAGGTCAAGATAGCAAAAATAAAGCTCAAAACAATGGCTGCACCGCCACCGCTAGGAGTGGGAATCGTATGGGAACTGCGCGCATTTGGAAAATCGATAACGCCATAAGCCAATGCGTAGCGTCGGAAAAACCAAGTCAGAATGAAAGAAAAAAAAACGACAATCAGGAACATGAGCCAAAGCATTAAACACTCCTGAATGCTGGCTTACGCCGTTGAAAAAATTCAAACAAGGTGTCCTACATACCCATCGGCGACCTACGCAAAAAGGCCGGTCATATCGACTGGCCTCATCTCATTGCTTTAGTTCAATTTATTTCCAGCTTGTCACGATTCCGATCGAGAATAGCCTTGCCGATTCCTTTGACTTCCAACAGTTCGTCCACCGAAGAGAACGGCCCGTTACTCTCCCGGTACGCAACAATCGCTTCAGCTTTGCCTTTGCCTATCCCTGACAACTCGCGCTGCAGCGTTGCGGCATCCGCACCATTCAAATCCACTTTGGCGCCCTGCGTTCTGGCCGGCTGCTCCACCGACTGCGGCGTAGCGAGCGTGTCAGGCTTCACCAAAGGAGCTGCGATAACCGCTATCGAGGCGCTGGTAAGAAGGGCAAAAATCAGAGAGTAGAAGTAGCCTGTACGCATAAGTGACGCTCCATGACATCGTTAAAAGAGAAGCAGCTTTTCCGAAGCTGCTACTCAAACTTAGGCGAGGATGGTGAGCTGTCAAAAATGTGTACGTTACGAGGTGTGTAACGCTCAGGGTTCGAGGCGACGTTGCTGATAGACCCAATCGACGATTTCACCGTCCGGGGCATAGCCATGAACAGTTTCGCGCAGCAGCTGACGCACCCTTGCGTAATCGTCACTCTGGACTGCGGCAAGCAACTCATCCAGCCTGAGCTTTAGCACGTCCCAAGGAAGATAATCCTCCTTGGCGGTCATGATCATCGGATGCTCGGTCGCCGCGACGTTATCGCCAATCAGCAATTCTTCATACAACTTCTCACCGGGTCGTAGGCCGGTGAACTCAATGGAAATATCGCCTTGGGGATTACGCTCCGAACGAACGCTCAGACCTGAAAGATGAATCATCTTCTCTGCCAGTTCGATAATCCTTACTGGCTCTCCCATGTCCAACACAAAGACATCTCCGCCTTGCCCCATGGACCCTGCTTGAATCACGAGTTGCGCGGCTTCCGGGATGGTCATGAAATAGCGAGTGATCTTCGGATGCGTGACGGTCAGCGGTCCGCCAGATTTTATTTGCCTGTGAAACAAAGGAATGACCGAGCCGGAGGAGCCCAGAACGTTACCGAATCGAACCATCGTGAAACGCGTTTTGTTGACGTGGGAAACATTGTCCTGGCCACCAAACAATACCGGAGCTACTTCCCGACTAAGCGCTTGCAGCGTCATTTCGGAAAGCCTCTTGGTGCTCCCCATCACATTAGTAGGACGAACCGCCTTGTCTGTTGAGATCAAAACAAAGTTGGCGACATTTGCCTTTAGCGCCGCTTGAGCAGTATTGAGAGTACCTATCACATTATTAAGAACACCCTCTGCGATATTGTGCTCAACCATAGGTACATGCTTATATGCGGCAGCATGATAAACTGTGTTTACATGCCAGGTTCTCATTACATCAAGCAACTTTTCTTGATCGCGCACTGATCCGAGAATCGGTAAAAGCCGGACAGAGAGAGATTCCCGAGCAATGCGTTGCTCAAGCTCACACATGATTGTGTATAGATTGAACTCGCTGTGCTCAAAAAGTAGAAGCGTCGTCGGATGCAGGCTAAGAATCTGTCGGCACAGTTCTGAACCGATGGATCCCCCTGCCCCCGTCACCATGACCGATTGATTTCCGACGCAATGTTCCAATAGGTTTTCTTGAGCAGGCACGGCGTCGCGCCCTAAGAGATCAGCAATATCAACCTCCTGGATGTCATCCACTTTTACCCGTCCACTCGCAAGATCCATAAAACCCGGAACGCTGCGAACGTGAAGTGGAAAACCTTCCAGAAATCCAAGAATCTCTCGCCGTCGACCTCGACTGGCGGAAGGTATGGCCAACAGAATCTCCTGCGCGCCCGTCTCGTCAATCATCTGTTGGATATGCTTTGGTTTATAAACTTGGAGGCCGGAGATGATTCTATCGGCGATGCTGGCGTCGTCGTCGATGAACGCAACAGGGCGCATGATCCGGCCCATGCGCAACGCGGCGACCAGCTGGTTCCCGGCCGCTCCGGCGCCGAAAATTGCCACCCTCGGTAAGCCGTCGTCACGATTGGCAAAAGGAACGTGCTGCGCAGCGGCAAACCAGTCCCCCAGAAAATATTGCCGCATGGCCAGCCGCAACCCGCCCACCATGATTAAGCTCAGCCACCAATAGTTGAAAATAATCGAACGAGGTACGAGATTCTGATGATTACTATACCAATATACAACAATGCCTAGAACCAAGGCCGATAAACTTACGGCCTTGATTATGGCAATCAGCGCATCGTTGCCAAAATATCGCATCACCGCACGGTACATGCCGAACCGAATGAATAAAGGAATCGAAACTAAAGGAGCACTAAAAAACAACCAAGTGTGCGCAAAAAGCGGATTTATCATATCGTCAATGCCCAGACGGACCAGAAACGATAGCCATAAAGCAATCCACACCAAAACAATGTCGGTGGACACCTGTATGAGTCGTTTCTGACGGCGCGGCAATCCTAGCAGCAGAGCGCGTATCCTATCCATAAATCCTTCATGCACCTCAATCGTCCCCCGCCTATCATCTATAAATGCAACTTTACTTATGCACTGTCTAGACACGTCTTCCAAATGGGTAAGTTTGTAAATATTTGTAAAGCGGCATAATCAATGGACAGCCAAACTTATTAAATCTAGTGATTCTGCTTGAAATCCACCTACTGGACAAATGGCTTACGCCGCTTTCGCCGAGTGGCATTCGGAGTATGAAACAGAACATTTTACGGTCTTGCAGCCTGTTGCATGACGGCTCGGATCGTCTGGACGGTCTTGTCTATCTCGGCATCGGTTAAGGTCGGATGTACAAGAAACATCAAGCTGGTCTCACCCAGTTCCTTAGCGACAGCCAACCGTGTTGCAGGGCGCCAGCCGGTGCCGTCAAAGGCTTTCTCCAAGTACACCTCAGAGCAGGATCCAGAAAAACAAGGTACACCCGATGCAGAGATTTCGGAAAGTATGCGATCGCGACTCCAGTCTGCTCTCAGTTGCCCGGGCTCTACGAAAACGTAACACTTATAGGCCGCATGAGAATGCGATTCAGGAATCGTCGGTACACGCAAACCTTTGATCGTCCGAGCGTGCGACCAAATACGTTCCGCGTAATTCAATCGAGTTGTTTGCCACTCGGCCATGCGGCGCAGTTGAATACGACCGATGGCCCCTTGTACTTCCAGCATCCGCCAGTTCGTGCCGAAGCTCTCATGCAGCCACCGAAAGCCAGGGAGGTGCTCACGTTCGTAGATTGCTTCCCAACTTTTACCATGGTCCTTATAGGACCACATCTTCGACCACAGGCTTCGGTCATTGGTCGTCACCATGCCGCCCTCGCCGCCAGTAGTCATTATCTTGTCCTGGCAAAACGACCACGCACCGATATGGCCAATAGAGCCAACCGAGCGGTCCTTATACTTCGCACCATGAGCTTGTGCGCAGTCCTCGATAATTTTTAGGTCGTGAAGCGCTGCCAGCTCCATAATCGGGTCCATGTCGCACGGCCAGCCAGCAAGATGGACGCAAATAACGCCTCTTGTACGAGGTGTGAGCACCGCCCGAATAGTTTCAGCCGTAATGTTCTGTGTATCGCGGTCGACCTCGGCAAAGACCGGAATCGCACCCACATTCACGACGCTGGAAACCGAAGCCAGGAACGTACGAGGCGTGACGATAACCTCATCCCCAGGGCCGATGCCCAAAGCTTGCAAAGCTAGATCAAGCGCCACCGTGCCATTCGCAAGGGCGACGGAGTACTCCGTACCAGCCCAAGCGGCAAACTCTTTTTCAAATCGGCGGCACTCCTGACCGGTCCAGTAATTCACCTTGTTGGACAGAATCACATCACGAACTGCGTCAGCTTCTTCAGCAGTGAACGAAGGCCACGGAGAAAATTGGGTATTCAACACGCTCTTACCTGCCATCCATAATTATGGTGATCAAACAGCCTTATTAGGTACCGACCAGAAGCTAAGCCCGGACAACTGCACGAGCGGGCACTCCCGATGCGATCATGTTATCAGCGATATCGCAGACCACCGCTGCGCCAGCGCCGATCACTACGTTAGCACCGATGGTGATCATTTGCCTGACGGATGCCCCGATACCAATCCAACTCCCTGCACCCACGCTCACGGCGCCTGCCAAGCGAGCGCCAGGGCTAATATGTACGCAACTTCCCAAAACGCAGTCATGATCAACGCTGCATCCGGTATTTAGAATCGCGCCTTCATCAACCTTGGCATAAGCATTGACCACCGCGTTGGCAAAAACCACTGTGCCCGGTCCCAAGGAGGCGTGGCGGCTGATTATTGCGGAGGGATGGATCAAAATGGGCAGATGAGTGCCAGTGGCTTTCAGTTGGTCCAGCTTGTTTTGACGGATACAGTTATTGCCGATTGCAACCAAAACGCCACCATACTCAGACGCGCGATTGAGCAGCTCCTCTGTCGTGCCTACGACAGGCCAGTCGCCAACAGCTGACACCAAAGGCCAACGGTCATCAAAAAACTCGACGGTTTCCCAACCACAACACTCGGCAGTGTCCGCGACAACCTTACCGTGGCCACTCGCCCCAAGAATTGCCAATCGTTTCATTTGCTGGAACCAGTGAACTTCGACATGGTCACTTCACCTTCAGCGCTGATCCCATCCTTGATTAATACTTTCTTCACGGTAAGAATAATAATCTTCAAATCTAACCATAACGATCGATTATCGACGTACCAAACATCTAGATTGAACTTCTCTTCCCACGACAGCGCATTCCTGCCATTGATCTGAGCCCATCCGGTAACTCCTGGGCGGACCTCATGCCGACGTACCTGTTCTGAATCGTAAAGAGGTAGATACTCCATTAGCAACGGGCGCGGCCCGACCAAGCTCATATCACCCTTGATTACATTCCAAAGCTCGGGCAATTCGTCCAGACTGCTCGAACGGAGAAACTGACCAAAGTGCGTCATACGCTCGGAATCTGGCAAGGGGTTCCCTTCGTTATCCAGGGCATCACGCATCGTTCGAAACTTGACCATTTCGAAAGCTCTGCCATTGAGTCCAGGTCGTACTTGGCGGAACAAAACCGGCGACCCCAACCGCTTCCGGATCAAATAGGCTACTATCGCTATGACCGGAGATAACAGAAGCAAGCCTATTGCGGCAGCGAAAATATCAAATAGCCGTTTAGACATAGAAGCTCCTTCAACGAAATCATTTATTCGCTGGCATATGGAAGCGCTGGAAATCACTTCACCAACCGCCTGAAATGGGCGCCGAAACGCTCCACCCCGACGCGTAACGACAGCTCTCTCTGATAAAATTCCCGTCCATTTTCAGCCATCTGCTCTCGTGCTTCCGGAGTCATACGCATCAAAGTGAGTACCGCTTCGGCCAATGCGTGCGGATCGTCAGACTCACTGACAACCCCACAACCCGCATTGGTCACCAAGTCCGCAGCGTCACCATCCACAGCCATCAGAATTGGTTTTCCGGCGGCCATGTAGGCCTGCGTTTTTGATGGGATCGTGATCGAGAACAACGGATCGCTCTTCAGGTGTACGAGCAAAGCGTCGGCACTGGCCAAGTAAGCACCAACTTCGGTCATGGAGACCCCGGGAAGGAAGCGAACGTTGTCGAGACCTTCGTTTTTCGCAAGCGCTTCGAGTCGAGAAACTTCCACTCCTCCGCCGAGAAAAACAAACATAACCTCATCCGCTTGTTCGCGAAGCAACCGAGCCGCAGCAATGACGGTACCCAACGACTGTGCTTTACCCATATTCCCAGCGAACAGAACTTTGAATTTCGATGAGTCCGGAAAATTCGGTGGTGGAAAACTAGACTGCACTCTCATCATATCTTCGGAACACCAATTATAAATCACATCAATTTTTGATGGTGGCACACCCCGCGCAATTAATAGACGCTTGAAGCCTGGTGACAAAACTACAATTTGGTCTACATTGCCATATACCCAATCGCAGATTCGAGATACTAGCTTTAATAGTTTCTCGTTAGAAAACATACCTGTCGCTTTCAGCGTGTCAGGCCACATGTCCTGAATGTCATAAACCACGGGCACGCGTCGAAGAAAACGAGCCAGCGCAGCAGCCATGCCGACCGTCAACGGCGGGTGATAGGCGTATATCACATCCGGCTTCTTCGCGCGAAAAAGGCTGTACAGCAAAAGGCTGGCTGCAAAACTTACGTAATTAAGGACACGGCCAACACCGCTCTGCCCGTGGCTAGGGTACAAGGGGACACGAGTTATCTGAACGCCATCGATAACCTCCCGTTGTAATGCCTTGACTTTATAGCCTGGATAAAGCCGTCCTCCAGGGTAATTAGGAAAGCCTGTGACCACTTCGACTTCAAATCCTTGCGCGACTAACTCGCGAGCAAATACCAATCCTTTGAAGGTAGGCTCAGGATCAAACCACTGCGTCATTAAAAGAACCCGAGTAGCCATGCTTATGAGTACCTTCTCCAGACTGTGCGCATGACGTAATCGCGATAGCTGTGAATGATTCGAACCACTTTCTCTGAGACGTTCGGCATGCTGTAATCCGCGACAAGCCGCAACGTCCGTTCTTGACCCCGCGCTTGACATTCAATCATTTGAAGTGCTTGAAGGACCCGGTTGATCTCCAGCCCAACCATCATCACTGCAGCCTCCTCCATGCCCTCAGGGCGCTCGTGTGCCTCACGCAGGTTCAATGCTGGGAAATTGAGTATCGATGATTCCTCATTGATCGTTCCGCTGTCGGATAGTGCGGCCTTTGACGAAAGCTGCAGTTTGTTGTAATCCATGAAACCTAGCGGCTTCAGCAAACGGACGTTGGGGTGAAAAACGATGCCTAATGCATCCACACGCTTTTGGGTCCGTGGATGCGTGGAAACGATAACAGGGATATCGTGATCCTGCGCCACGGTATTCAACACCTCTACCAACTTCAAAAAATTTCTGTCGCTGTCGATGTTTTCTTCTCGATGCGCACTCACCACGAAAAACTGCCCCTCCTGTAGACCGAGACGCTCCAAGACGTCCGATGCATCAATACCTGCACGGTAATGGGTGAGCACCTCAAACATCGGACTGCCGGTCTTGATGATCATGTCTGGCGAGAGCCCTTCGCGCAGGAGGTAATCCCGAGCGATGGTGCTGTAGGTCAGATTTATATCCGCCGTATGATCGACAATTCGACGGTTGATTTCCTCTGGAACTCGCATATCAAAACAGCGGTTGCCTGCTTCCATGTGGAACGTTGGAATTTTACGGCGTTTGGCTGGAATCACTGCCATGCAGCTGTTGGTATCACCCAACACTAAGAGGGCCTCCGGTAGAATCTCACCGAGAACGCGGTCTACCGAGATAATGACGTTACCGATAGTTTCCGCACCGGTTGCGCCCGCCGCGTTTAGGAAATGATCTGGCTTACGAATGCCGAGATCTCTAAAAAAAATCTCATTTAACTCGTAATCATAATTCTGCCCCGTGTGGACTAGAATATGCTCACAATGCTCATCCAGGGCTGAGATAACCCGTGACAAACGAATGATTTCAGGGCGCGTCCCAACAACAGTAACTACCTTCAATTTTTTCATGACAATTCTTTACCTTATCGATTGGCTCAAGAGCTCAATGGCAGCGCGAATGTATCTGGACGCTCGCGGTCAAAAATCTCGTTGGCCCAAAGCATGACAATCAACTCCTCATCTCCGACATTGGTGATGTCATGCGTCCAGCCTGGGACCGTTTCAACAATCACTGATTGCTCACCTGTCGTTTTCAACTCGTAAAATTCGTCAGACATAATGTGCCGGAAGCGAAAGAGAGCACTCCCCTTTATGACCAAAAATTTTTCGGTCTTGGAATGATGGTAATGGCCACCCCGAGTAATCCCTGGATGAGCGGTGAAATAAGAGAACTGCCCGGCATCGGGCGTTTTCAACATTTCCACAAAAACGCCACGAGGGTCGCCGTACTTGGGCACCTCGTAGGTAAAAAATTCAGGTGGCAAGTAGCTCAGATAAGTCGAGTACAAAGCCCGGGTCAGCCCTGTGCCCACTGCCTCACTGATCAATGTCGAGCGACTTTCACGGAAGGCAGCGATCTGATCAGCGATCTCTCCAACGGTGGTGAAGTACACCGGATCAACTTGCGCATTGCCGTCAAGAGCAGCCTTACCGTCCATGATGTCAATAAAGTGCCTTACTACATCATCGACATACACCAGCGTGAGCGCAGCCGCTCTGTCATGAATGGAAATGGGCAAACCACGAGCTATGTTGTGGCAAAAAGTTGCCACGGCGGAATTGTAATTCGGCTTTGCCCATTTTCCGAAGACGTTCGGAAGGCGGATTACATGCAGATCAACGGAATGCCGGTCAGCTAGCTCACTCAGGGCCTGCTCCGCCACTAACTTGCTCACACCATAAGGATTGTCTCGTTCAGCCTGGGTTGAAGATGTGTACACGATTGTAGGCGTACGCCCACTGGCTGCGACAGCGTCACATAGCGACCGCGTCAAATCGCTGTTACCGCTTTTAAATTCCGATGGATCCTGTGGACGATTAACCCCGGCCAAGTGGAAAATACAATCGGCTTGGGCCGCTAGATGCTTAAGCAACTCACCACCATCGTCCCTGCCGAAACGCAAAACCTCTACGTCGCTGCGCTCGCGCAGATGAGCATCAAGATTTTTACCAATAAATCCGTTTGCCCCGGTAATTAGGACCTTCATCATCATTCCTCCGGCGTAGCATATTCGCCACGCTGGATTGCTTGAATGAATTCAAGCTTAAGAAGCAATTTTCGCATACCTGCTACATCGAGCCGCTCGGTGTTATGCGAATTATAATCTTCAGTACGTGAAATTCTCTCCTCACCCTGCTCGACAAATTTACTGTAGTTCAGATCGCGAAGATCAGGCGGAATACGGAAATATTCGCCCATATCTTCGGCACAGGCCATTTCTTCTCTGCTCAACAGCGCCTCATAGAGCTTCTCGCCATGACGAGTTCCAATGATTTGGATCGGGTGTTCAGGCTGATCGAGCAACTGGGTCAACGCCTTAGCCAATGTTTCGACAGTCGCCGCAGGTGCTTTTTGGACGAACAGGTCACCGTTATTGCCGTTTTCGAAGGCGTAGAGCACCAGATCGACAGCATCCGCCAGTGTCATCATGAAGCGGGTCATATTCGGATCGGTGATCGATAGCGCGATGCCCGCGCGAATCTGTTCGATGAAAAGAGGAATGACCGAACCGCGGGACGCCATTACATTTCCATAGCGGGTTCCGCAGATAACAGTTTTGGTTTCATCGACATTTCTGGACTTCGCAACCATGACCTTCTCCATCATGGCTTTTGAAATTCCCATTGCATTGATGGGATAGACCGCTTTGTCGGTACTCAGGCAAACCACTCGGCTGACACCATTCTGAATGGCCGCTTCCAAAACATTGTCAGTACCGATCACATTCGTCTTGACGGCTTCCATCGGGTGGAATTCACAGGATGGGACCTGTTTCAGGGCCGCCGCATGAAATATATAATCGACGCCACGCGTTGCGTTAAGAATACTCTGATAATCTCGCACATCGCCGATGTAGAACTTAATTTTGCTGTTGGCGTAACATTTACGCATATCGTCTTGCTTTTTTTCATCGCGACTGAAGATTCGTATTTCGTCAATTTCGCTGCTTAAAAAACGCTTTAAAACGGCGTTTCCAAAGGAACCGGTACCACCGGTAATTAACAAGGTTTTGCTTGCAAAGTTATCCACACAGACTCTTCCCAAAAAAATATATGAAAGTTTACCACGACACTTCGCGTTTTTTGAACAACTTTCTATCTGAACCGACCACCGCTGTTCGAACAACCGAACTGCAGCCTACTATGCCCTTCCATTACCGATGAACCTAGGGGCGCCGCGACTCCTGAGGAAACTGACTGGAGCCCCTGCACACCAACACACCCATCCTACATGCCCCCAAGACCTAACGATCCCACAGCACGAGAAGCATCGCCTCGCTCAAAGGGTAAGCTCCAGCTGCCATCCATCATTGCGCTTAACTTGGTAGGGGTTGCCACCCAAAAAACGCAATTTTTAGCGTCCTGAAAACTACTCAAATGGAATATTTTTCCGAGATCGAGCACCTTTCAGCCCAGAAAAGTGATGGCTATTTGAGACCATCGTTTCAATAGTCGTTTGTCCTTACAGCATCCCCTCTTTAGCAAGAAAAGCGCAATCCGACCCGTGCCCACCCTCCAAGCAGCGGCTGCGAAACCCCAAAGCAAGCACTGTCACACTGATAATTCACAGACCACAGAAATACAATACTATCGAGCCCGCCCTCACCACGACACGCCTAGCCTAGCCTAGCCTTTGGGCATACCCATACTAAATAGTCGATCAGTTATGGCTGTCTAAGCGCACTCCAATAAAATTGGTTAGCATGCTCGCAAGGAGGCTTGACCACTGAGCCCATCGCGCGCGACGCGACTTGGGTAAGACTGCCTAAACGCCATCTCTTCTTACTGACCACCTGCCCTTCCCCGCTAAAGACACTTGGCCTTTGCTCCGCTTAGCTAGATAATAGCGACTCCCAAGCAAGCCCGCATATGGCTAAAAAGCTGAGAGGAGCTGAGAACGCCGGCTCAAGACGACCTAATGGAAAGTGCATTCATCGAACGAGTCTAAAAATCAAGATCTACAAGGTGCCAATTATTCGCTGGACGACAACCACTGCGGGCGACATCTGTAGGATCGGCCAAAGGAGCAAAAATGAACTTAGCGCAATGGGTAGAGTTTCCGCCGCTTGGTGATGAACGCGGCTCACTGGTCGCCCTAGAGGGCGGAAAATCAGTGCCGTTTGAGATTAAGCGTGCTTATTATATTTTTGGCACAAAAGAAGGTGTCGCGCGTGGGTTTCACGCCCATCGGAACCTTCAACAGCTGGCGGTTTGTGTCACAGGAAAGTGCCGAATGGTGCTGGACAATGGGAAGATAAGGGAAGAAGTATGGCTCAACTCCCCCACTAGAGGACTTTTGATCGGTAATATGCTGTGGCGAGAAATGCATGATTTCAGCCCCGATTGTGTATTATTGGTTCTTGCCAGTGAACACTACGACGAAACGGATTACATCCGCAATTATGATTTGTTTTGTGGCAACAGCGCACCCTCGATTCAGTTGGTCCCTTATGATGAAATGTTTTTAAATCTTTCATGGGATTGGCTCAATGATCCGGAGATCAAGCAGCTCACTATGTCTCCATCATTCACAAAAGAGCAGCAATTAGATTTTTTTAAGAGCTTAAAGGATAGGCAAGATTATCTGATTTATGGTATCGCCTTGGGAAGCGCGCGGATCGGCGCCTGCGGCTTAAAATCGTTCCGCGACGGAATGGCTGAGCTCTGGCTTTATATAGGGGATAAAAGTTTGTGGGGCAGAGGCCTGGGCACACAAATTCTCTTTTGTTTAGAGAAACAAGCCAAATCACTGGGCTTGGGCGGATTATATCTGAAAGTAAGCAAGGAAAATATATCAGCGCAAAAGTTATATGAAAAAAATAGTTATTATTTCGCGGACAACGATGACCACGATAAAGACTACAGAATAATGGAGAAACAATTTTGAAGTTTCACATTATTAGATACAGCGCCAACCACAAAATCCGATGGGACTCATTTCTAGAAAAATGCAAAAATAAACACTTCATGTTTTATCGCGACTACATGGAATATCATGCAGATCGCTTCGAGGACCACTCCTTACTGATTCATGACGAAAACGACAAGTTAATTGCTTTATTGCCTGCAAACACAAAAGGAACGACGCTCTACAGTCACCAAGGGCTAACCTTTGGCGGCTTTCTTATTGACGAAAAGATGCGGACAGAGGTGATGCTGGGCATTTTTTCCGAGCTGATCGATTTCCTTAAAAAATCCTCTTTTAAAAAACTTGTCTACAAGTGCATTCCTCACATCTACCACTCTATGCCCGCAGAGGAGGACCAATACGCTCTATTTTTGAATGATGCTCGGCTAATACGCAGAGACGTTAGTTCTACAATACCCCTAATGAAGGACGTTAAATATAGCAAAGGGCGAAAATGGAGCGTCAACAAGGCAAAAAAATCGAACATATTGGTAGAACAGTCGAATTCTTCTGACGAGTGTTGGAGTTTATTACGAGACGTGCTGTGCGCTCAGCATAATGCGACTCCAGTGCATACAAAAGAAGAGATGAATTTATTAATAACAAGATTCCCTGACAACATAAAAGTTTACATTGCACGCCTAGCAGGCGAGGTTATTGCGGGCGCGGTCATCTACGAAAATGCTGATATTGCCCACACCCAATACTTAGCCAACAGTAGCACAGGAAGAGAGATCGGCGCGCTCGATTTGGTCATTGATTTTTTGATAAACAATATTTATAGCACGAAGCAATACTTTGACTTTGGGATATCAAACGAAGATTCCGGCCGAATTCTAAATACAGGACTAATTGCTCAAAAAGAAGGCTTTGGTGCTCGCCCTATCGTTCATGATTTTTATGAGTTAAATATAAAATGATGCCTTTTCTCGATCTTAAAGAAGTTAACTTTCAGTTCCGCTCAGAGCTAATTGAAGCCTGCACTAGAGTAATTGACTCGGGATGGTATATTGGCGGCACGGAACTAACCCGTTTTGAAACTGAATTTGCTAAGTACTGCGGCACCAAACACTGCGTAGGAGTAGCGAATGGCTTAGATGCGCTGATTTTGACGCTGCGAGCATGGAAGGTGTTAGCTAAGCTGGACGATGGTGATGAGGTGATAGTTGCAGCTAACACGTATATCGCTAGTATATTAGCTATCACTGAAAATAAATTAGTCCCTGTGCTAGTCGAACCAGACGTAAGATCTTTTAATCTATGCCCCGAAAAAGTCAGATTGGCAATCACCCCCAAAACCCGCGCTATACTCCCGGTTCACTTATATGGACAACTAGCGCAGATGCCAGCGCTTCTTGAAATCGCCAGAGAGCATAACTTACTAGTTCTAGAGGACGCGGCGCAGGCTCATGGCGCTAGTCTTACAGGGCGGAGGGCTGGTAATTGGGGGGACGCTGCTGGCTTCAGCTTCTATCCGGGTAAAAATCTCGGTGCGCTAGGCGACGCAGGAGCTATTACTACTAACGACGACGAACTAGCACATACGTTGCGCGCGCTGCGAAATTATGGCTCACATGAGAAATATAAAAATCTGTATCAAGGCGTAAATAGCCGATTGGACGAAATTCAAGCGGCCATGCTAAATGTAAAGTTGAAGTATTTGGACAGCCAAACGGCCCATCGTCGCCTCATCGCTAAAATATATATGGATGGAATAAAAAACCCAGCGATAGGCCTGCCCCTTTCGCTTGATGCTGAGGTAGTAGCTCTCAGCTCGCATGTTTGGCATCTATTTGTCGTCTGCTGCCAAGATCGCGCAGCATTGCAAAAGCACCTTGAAAGCGCCGGTATACAGACTTTAATTCATTACCCGATACCTCCCCATGAACAACAGGCGTACCATGAATGGAACGCCCTAAGCTTTCCGCTGACAGAAAAATTACATCAGCAAGTGCTGAGTTTACCCATCGGCCCTACTCTAACGTTTGCGGAGGCGGCTCAGGTCGTGGACGCCTGCAACAGCTTTATTGCGTAGCGGTTGGCTATGACTCTTATTAAAACCAGCCTAATAAACGGCATTGCGGTCGTCATCAAAATGCTAACACTGCTCGGCATCAATAAAATACTTGCTATTTATGTTGGTCCGGCTGGATACGCTGCCATTGGTCAATTCCAAAATGCAGTGCAAATGGTTATCACATTCGCCAGTGGAGCGATTAATACCGGAGTGACTCGATACACGGCGGAGTATTCTACCGAGGAGCCCAAGCAGCGCACTGTCTGGGGCACCGCGGGCACCGTCTCGTTAATTGGTTCGCTGCTAACGGCGCTGCTGATTATTATTTTTAACCGGCCGCTGGCAGTGTGGCTCCTCAAAGATGCTAGCTACGCTGGAGTATTTCTTTGGTTTGCCGCAACTCTGGCATTATTTACTTTCAACTCTCTGTTACTAGCGATCCTCAACGGTAAGAAAGAGCTAGTTCTTTATGTAGTTGCCAATAGCGCTGGTAGCCTATTTGCCCTTGTAGTTACCTCTATTTTGTCCATAGCGTTTGGTCTATATGGAGCATTGGTCGCGTTAGCCACATACCAGTCGATAGCATTTTTCGCGACCCTGCTCGTATGCTGCCGGGCCCCATGGTTCAAAATCAGTTATTTGTTTGGCGCCTTAGACAAAGAAACTGTGATCAATCTAGGCAAGTACACGGCAATGGCATTAACCTCTGCCGCTTGCGTACCGGTGAGCCACATCCTAGTTCGAAACCATTTAGGCGAAACCTTTGGCTGGGAAGCCGCCGGCTACTGGGAGGCAATCTGGCGTCTTAGTACGGCGTACCTACTGCTCGTAACCACTACTCTTGGCGTTTACTATCTACCTAGATTATCCGAGCTAAGAGATTCACTTGAAATCAAAAAGGAAATCATTCAAGGCTATAAAATAATTCTTCCAACAGCGGCATTGTGCGGCCTCGTCATTTACTTGTCACGCGACGTTTTGATTGCGCTACTTTTCACTGATGACTTCGCGCCCACCCGCGACTTATTTGCTTGGCAAATGATTGGAGACACATTAAAAATTGGTAGCTGGATATTGGCCTATCTAATGCTAAGCAAGGCCATGCTTAAGCTGTTTATGATTACAGAGATACTATTTTCGGGTGCTTTTGTGTTACTGACTTGGTTATTTACAAGCACTGGGGAGCTCCAAGGTGTGGCTGTAGCACACGCAGTTAACTATGCGATCTATTGGGTTGTACTAGCTTATTTTATTAGAAAATACTTACGGAACCAAAAGTCAATTTAAATTTCAGGGACATCAACATGACTAAAACTCAGCCCAAAGTCAGCATTTTTATGATTTCCTACAACCAAGCCCCTTATATTGAGGAGGCTGTGTTGTCTTGTATCAAACAGGACTATAAAAATATCGAGATTACTATCTCTGATGACGGATCAAGTGATGGTACAGCTGAAATCTTGACACAACTTGAAAATAAGTATCCGCAAAAAATAAAGCTAATTCTGAATCCTGTCAATCAAGGTATCGTCAAGAACTCTAATGTCGCACTTGCTAACTGCTCGGGTGACTTGATTGCGTTTATGGGGGGTGACGATGTCATATACCCAACAAAAATAAGCACTCAAGTCCAAGCTTTTTTACAGAATCCCGAGCTCGTTTTTTGTTATCATCCTTGCCATATTATGAAGGACGGCATCGTAACAGAGACAGCTGGAAACCAAAGCAAAGATTTGGTTCGAAATTTTTACGAAATGATCTCTAACTACGGTGCACAAATTCCAGGCCCCGTTCCGATGGTGGCTAAACGGGCATTGCCTGAGGATGGATTCAACGAAAAAATTTCCACCGCATGCGATTGGCTTTTGTTTATCGAGATTAGCTCTAAAGGTCAAATCGTTCGGCTTGACCAAACCCTTTCTATCTATAGAAAACATTCAAATAATATAGGGCAGAAAATTTTCTCATACGCCGACAACTTTTTAGAAACCTTAAAAATCGTAGAATCCAAATATAGCCAGGACCCGAAGGTTTTCGCTGCTTGCAACAAGGGCCGAAAAAGGTTTCTACTTGGAATAATTTACAATGCAATACTTGTTGGCGAAAGAGTTGCGCTAGAAAAATATCTTAATATCTATAGAGAATCAGGTGGCCGCATGTCCGGACTCATCTACCTAATAAGCGTTACCCCCGCCTCCAGATGGCTCTTCACAACAATAAAAAGCTTTATGAAGAGAATATTTTAAAATTTTCAACCAGGTCGGTGATTAATGTTACACAAATTTATTGCACTATTTATTCTCCTATCGCCCGTTTTTTCTAACTATGTTTTTTTGGGCAGTATTAGCATAGGCGATTTTTTAGTTATCACCTCTGTCCTATTAGGTATTTTGGCGCTGCAAGTTACGCCTTTTTTTCTTTGGTCAATATTCCTTACATTTTTTGTTATAAGCACCAGCTTAATAGTTTTACATTTTAACGGAGTCATATCGCTTAGCTTTTTCAGGGCCTCGTTTTATTTGATTGCCCCATGTATTCTCTTATCCTTTAAACCTCAGTTTTATGAAATCTTCTTTCGCTGTTATTTAGGCATATCAATGTTATTCGTATGGGCATTAATTATTCAGGGTTTCATCTTCTATGTCATGGGGATTAATTTCCCGCTTCAGTTACCTTTTTTACGGGTATATGAAACCGACACTCTTTTTCTTGTGGACTTACAAACTCAAGGGTTCCGTACTGGGGGTGTTTTCAAGGAGCCAAGCTATTTTGCCATTTACATTCTTCCTGCCTTGCTCTATTTTCCGATAGCAAGAAAAATCAAAGAACACGCCTTATTTATTGTATCCGCTATTCTATCGACCTCGTCCCTAGGCATCGCCTCGTCCCTCGCCTCTCTATATTTTTATACAGTAACAAAAGATTATAGAGCAAAAATAGCGAAAATTTTATTGTTTATGACCTTTTCTACCGCTTTTGTTTTTCTGCTATTTTTATTTAAAAATATACCATGGATAAGCAGATTTTTTGAAATTTTCATTGATGGCGGCACTCTTAACGCTCGTTTTTTTCCGATATTTGAATCGTTAGTTATATCCGGTTACGGCCTAGTACAGCCAGAACTGAATGAGAAAGTATTGAACTCCGACGGCTATACTAATTGGTACAGTTCTTTTATTTACCTGCTCTCAAATTTCGGCTGGATATTTGTTTTACCATTCGCATTTCTGCTTCGTCGCGTGGGCTTTGTAGGTGCTGCATTTGCTTTCACCATCCTCACGCTTACGCATGCGTTTTCAACAGCATACTTTACGTGCTTCATTGTAGCTTTGTACGCAATTTATTTACAGACCCATCCCCCATTGAGGGAAAAACGTTATGCCAATTAGCTTTGTTAAACACATTAATAACGTTTTGGGAGTTTCTGCCAATTGCCAAACTATATTATTGAATCGACTAAAAATTAAACAGACACAACATCATGTAGTTTTACTTAAATATGACGAGGGCTTGCGGCCCTCACTGCATGCCGCTGCGCGGCAGATGGAGTACCTTCCTTTCAGCTTAGCGGCACTGTATGAAAAGGTCAGCCGCACAGGACCTGCCCTGCTTCGCGCCCTGGTCACCAGCAGCGAAGAGCGCTTGGCTCCGACGATGGAAGAGTTGGGACACTCAGCCGTTTTGCCTGGCTGGCAACTATGGATTGTTGACGGTAACCACCTGCCTTCCGGCGGAAAACGTCTGGGCGCTTTACGCCGTGAACGGGGCGCTGCCCTGCCTGGTTTTCCGTTGTGGTCTACAACCTCGATCGACTCTACTGCACGCTCCCGTCATGGAGACCTGCGAAGATGCCAGGGCTTCGTTCATCATCCTCGAGCGGTGCAAGCATCCACGCCTGCTTAAGGAAAGCGACTGGCACAAGCCTGTCGCGGTCACGGCAGCTAGCGTGCGCAAGAAAATCATCGAAGTCCAAGGTTGTCGCCAGTGGCGGCGTGTGGAACTACTCTGCAAATCCCTACCGAATCTGGCCACACCGCACTGTTGTTCTGGAGCAACTTGCCCGACTTCATCAATGCTGAGCAGATCGCTGATTTTTACCGCCGTCGCAGGAGCATCGAAGGGATGTCGCAGCGCCTGGAGTCGGTGCTGGTCAGTGAAATTGAAACATTGACCACCCCAAGGCAGCCTTGCTCGGGTTCTCACGTGTCGCCGGATGGGGCTCAAGGCCGCTAAAGCCAAAAGACCTTGAATGGGCTGGCTCTAGACCGCGAAGATTAGTCTTCAGTATAACTACCATCCCAAGTAACTCATTAAAGCCAATCGTATCTCTAGGTGGATATGATACGTATATCTCTGTGAAACTCCATGGTTGCACCGAAAGCGGACAGTAGCTTATGGCTAATCATGGTTCGCAGTCGACTTTTTATTACTTTATAGAAAGCATAGTCGCGTCCCCGCACCATTTACAAAAGCATTAACTTATAGATTGTATCCCTGTAACATCGAGCGTCATGTTCAGTATATGCCATTCAACGCAACCACGCCCTTAGAATCAACTATTCCGCCGTTTCCAATTTTTGCTCGTCACTATTAATAAAAATTCGAAAAAGCGCAATAATCACACCAAACATCAGTCCAAATAACCCACCAAGTAGCAATATAGCCATTTTTTTCGGCTGGATAGGTCTATCAGGAGAACTGACTTCGCCATCCATTCTGAAAACTTGTACATTTTTTATTTCGGAACCAAGTTCTGCGTAGAATTTAGATCTAGCCTGAAGAGTTCTAAGCCTGTTAATAAACGGATCATCGGACTTACGGGCACTAAGGTTTTCTATCTCTGCCTTTAGGGCCTTCGTCCCTCGCATATATAAAGGCTGCTCATCCAAGCGCCCCGCAAGCTCCATGTCAGACTCCCCGTTATTTATTGAAGGGTTCACCAAACCGATTGATTCGGCTACAAACATCGCCTCTTGGAGTTTGGTTATCGAGTCTTCCCTCTCTTTTTGACCTACCTCTCGAAATAAAACAATCTGTTGGTGAAGATTACGTGCTAGAACACCCGCTTCACTAGATATATTATTTATCATTTCTCTTTGGGCCAGTTCACTTGCGCGCTCTATATATTTTTTAACAAGCTGTGCTGCCTGGTCAGCTGTGTCAGCTTTGGCCGTTACAGAATATCGATCTGTATTATCCTTCCCTGCTACAGTAACTATTAATGCATTAGAGAAATCAAGATAAAGACTTTCTTCTGATTTTTTGCGATTTTCGCCCAATATCGAAGATAAGTAAACCTCATTAAAAAAATCCCGTCGGAGGCTTTCACCTTGCAAATTCCTTAAAAATACGCCATAAACATCTTTTACTGAGAATGGATTAAGCTGCGCTTCCGTCGTCCGCCCATAGTTAAAGTTTGCAATATCGCTTTGCGTAGGAGGCAGTACAGTTCCTCTAGCCTCATAAATAGGGGCACTTAGAAAAGCATATAGCGCGGCTACAAGCGTCGAAATTATGGCAACGACACATATAATCAGCCGTTCACGCCAAAGCGACGCTATGAGCATTCTCAAGTCAATGGTTTCGTCGGTAGAGGGTGAACTATAATAGTTACGCACTTTCTGGCAGCCCTTTAGATTTTTTAATATTTCTGCAAACCATCAATATTAGGCTTGCACGTGAATCTTAGCATATCACTATAGCTGGCATTATTGCCGAACTAGCCGAAGCTCTCGTACGATCCAGCTAATATTTCATAACGTTCGTATATAGCTTCAGAGATCAATGAACAATTTTTATCGAAAAGTCATACCAAAGAAAAAATGCAGCGAGTTTAGACCTAACGGTTATTTGCTCTTCCGTGCAATTCAAAACTAGTAGGACACAGCACATTTCACCTTTTCCATACTAATCAATTAAGCCAAAAAAATAGTATTAAAACTGTGTAGTTTCCCGTAGCTAATAAGCGTTCTACTAATGGCTTAATTCAATGACTTCGCATTGATCTTAGCGTGACTATCCGTTTTCCGGTTTGCTGTTCCCATCAAGTGAGTCGCCACAAGGAACGGACCAAGGACCA
Organism: Pseudomonas sp. AGC41; assembly: GCF_057334555.1. Taxonomy (NCBI): domain Bacteria; kingdom Pseudomonadati; phylum Pseudomonadota; class Gammaproteobacteria; order Pseudomonadales; family Pseudomonadaceae; genus Pseudomonas; species Pseudomonas sp. AGC41. The sequence continues at coordinate 55,729 of NZ_JBHFJB010000087.1, read as the reverse complement.
TGCCGAGCAGTAATGCAATTATCATTAAAATAGACGCTGGCAACTCGGGCGCAGCCCAGCTGAAATATCTAATGGTAACAGGCTGTTGATTTTCTAAAATAAAAGACAAAACTGCTAAAATAATTAGCATGGAAAATGCAATGAGCAATCCACTTCGATGACTGAGCATAATCAAATCTCTTAACCGGGACGAAACATCAAAGACTGTCCTCCTCCTCATTCACCCGATCCCTTAACTCCTTTCCCGGCTTGAAATGCGGAACAAACTTCCCATCCAGGCTAACCGACTGCCCCGTCTTGGGATTCCGCCCTACCCGCGGCGCGCGGTAATGCAGAGAAAAGCTGCCAAACCCGCGAATCTCAATCCTATCCCCGGTCGCGAGGCATTGGGACATTTGTTCAAGCATGGTCTTGATGGCCAGCTCCACATCCTTGGACGAGAGCAGCCCTTGATGGGTGACAATCCGTTCGATCAACTCCGACTTCGTCATGTTTTTCCCTTCTTTTTCAAGCAGCTAGGAAAATCGCTTCGAAGGTTTTAGCATGCCCGGATGAATTTGAACAGCCCGGCTATTGACATATCTTCTGCACGCCGCAGACGCCCCTTTTTCGTGCGGAGCAAAGAGAATCCGCCTATCAGCGGCACATGACCAACATGGTACGAGTCACGTAACCCGCCGGATTGAAGCCAAAGGGGTATTGATCCTGGTCTTTCGCGTCGTCAGATCGGGTTATCACCTTGTAACCCGCGCCCTTGCACTCCTTGGCGGCCCGCTTCTCGCACTTCTCCCATCCGGAGCCCAACCCAGAGCAATCGATCTCGATGCCGCTTACACCGCGCATTGCGTGGGTCTTGGCGCTGGTAGCACAACCCGCCAGTATCAAAGCCATCGCGACCAGTAAGAGCTTGTTCATTCAGATCCTTAGACAGGTCGACAGAGCACTTCCCAGGATATATTTGATTTACTTCATAAAAGAGACAGCACGATGGGTCGGTTGGTTTCGCTATGCCTCGAAAGATCGTAGCGTCCAGCCTCATTACACTTAACTGTGGCGAAATCGCACCCACAAAAAAGGGCGACCGAAGTCGCCCTTTTTCATGGTCTGACAGAACTCAGTTCTGCTTTTCCATCTGTGCACGCAGCAGGTCGCCCAGAGTGGTAGGACCAGGAGCATCAGTAGCTGGCTTCTCGCGCAGGCTCTGGATTGCTTCTTTCTCTTCAGCATCGTCTTTCGACTTGATGGAGAGCTGGATTACGCGGCTCTTGCGGTCAACGCTGATGATCTTGGCTTCTACTTCTTCGCCTTCTTTCAGAACGTTGCGCGCGTCTTCAACGCGGTCACGGCTGATTTCGGAGGCTTTCAGAGTCGCTTCGATATCGTCGGCCAGGGTGATGATGGCGCCTTTGGCGTCAACTTCTTTCACGATGCCCTTAACGATTGCGCCTTTGTCGTTCTCTTGAACGTACTCGGAGAACGGATCGCTTTCCAGTTGCTTGATACCCAGGGAGATGCGCTCGCGCTCTGGGTCAACCGACAGGATAACGGTGTCCAGCTCGTCGCCCTTCTTGAAGCGGCGTACGGCTTCTTCGCCCACTTCGTTCCAGGAGATGTCGGACAGGTGAACCAGGCCGTCGATGCCGCCGTCCAGACCAATGAAGATACCGAAATCGGTGATCGACTTGATGGTGCCGGAGATTTTATCGCCCTTGTTGAACTGGCCAGAGAAGTCTTCCCATGGGTTGGACTTGCACTGCTTGATGCCGAGGGAGATACGACGACGCTCTTCGTCGATGTCCAGAACCATGACTTCCACTTCGTCGCCGACTTGTACGACTTTCGAAGGGTGGATGTTCTTGTTGGTCCAGTCCATTTCGGAAACGTGTACCAGGCCTTCAACGCCTTCTTCCAGCTCAGCGAAGCAGCCGTAGTCGGTGAGGTTGGTAACACGAGCGGTGACGCGGGTGCCTTCTGGGTAACGGGCTTTGATAGCGACCCATGGATCTTCACCCAGTTGCTTGAGGCCCAGGGAAACACGATTGCGCTCGCGATCGTACTTCAGAACCTTGACATCGATCTCGTCGCCAACGTTGACGATTTCCGAAGGATGCTTGATACGCTTCCAGGCCATGTCGGTGATGTGCAGCAGGCCATCGACGCCACCCAGATCGACGAATGCGCCGTAATCGGTGAGGTTCTTGACGATACCCTTGACCTGCTGGCCTTCCTGCAGCGATTCCAGCAGAGCTTCACGCTCGGCGGAGTTCTCGGCTTCCAGGACACTGCGACGGGAAACGACAACGTTGTTGCGCTTCTGGTCCAGCTTGATGACCTTGAATTCCAGCTCTTTGCCTTCCAGGTGCGTGGTGTCGCGCACTGGACGGACGTCAACCAGGGAACCTGGCAGGAACGCACGGATGCCGTTAACGTCGACAGTGAAGCCGCCTTTAACCTTACCGTTGATAACGCCCTTGACCACTTCCTCAGCTGCGAAGGCCGCTTCCAGAACGATCCAGCATTCAGCACGCTTGGCTTTTTCACGGGACAGCTTGGTTTCACCGAAGCCATCTTCAACCGAGTCCAGCGCAACGTGAACTTCGTCACCGACGTTGATGTTCAGTTCACCAGCGTCGTTGTAGAACTGCTCAAGCGGGATCAGCGCTTCAGACTTCAGACCAGCGTGAACGGTTACCCAGCGAGCCTGGTAATCGATATCAACGATAACGCCGGTGATGATGGAGCCTGCCTGAAGGTTCAGGGTTTTCAAGCTTTCTTCAAAGAGTTCCGCAAAGCTTTCGCTCATTTTAATTCCTGTTGATTAGGGCGAAGTAAACGCCCATCTCCACACCCCAGACGATGTGGGTTAGTTTCATATAAAAGAAGCGCCGCAGGACTATGACTGGTCCCCTGCGGAGCTTCCTGTCACCCGGCGATATCGCGAAGCGCGATCTCGCTCATGATGCGTTGCAACACCTGATCAATGGACAACTCCGTGGAATCCAGCTGAATCGCATCGGCCGCCGGCTTTAGCGGGGCTACTGCGCGCTGGGTATCACGCTCGTCGCGTGCACGGATCTCATCTAGCAGACTCGACAGACTAACATCCTCGCCTTTGCCCTTCAACTGCAAATATCGGCGGCGAGCCCGCTCCTCCGCGCTGGCGGTGAGGAATATCTTCAGCGGCGCATCCGGAAATACCACCGTGCCCATGTCGCGGCCATCGGCCACCAGCCCCGGCGGCTCCTGGAACGCCCGTTGACGCTGCAGCAGCGCTTCACGCACCGCTGGCAGCGCGGCGACCTGGGAGGCCCCGGCGCCAACGCTTTCGGTGCGAATGACGTCGCTGACTTCGTCACCTTCCAGGATGATGCGCTGCAACTGGCCATCGGTGGCGGCGATGAACTGCACGTCCAGATGGGCGGCCAGGGCCTTGAGCAGTTCTTCGTTGGTCAGGTCGACGCCATGGTTCTTGGCGGCGAAGGCCAGCAAACGATAGAGGGCACCGGAATCAAGCAGATTCCAGCCCAATTGCTTGGCCAGCATGCCGGCGATGGTGCCTTTGCCCGAGCCGCTTGGGCCATCGATGGTGATGACCGGTGCCTTGATGTTCACGACTGCGCCTCTTGTGCTACTCGAATACCGACCTGCGCGCACAACGCCAGGAAGTTCGGGAACGACGTGGCGACGTTGGCGCAGTCATGGATGCGGATCGGCGCGCTGGCGCGCAGGGACGCAACACTGAAGGCCATGGCGATGCGATGGTCGCCATGCCCATGGACTTCGCCACCGCCAATCTGGCCGCCGTCAATGATGATGCCGTCCGGCGTCGGTTCGCATTTGACACCAAGGGCCAGCAGGCCGTCGGCCATCACCTGAATGCGATCCGACTCCTTGACCCGCAGCTCTTCGGCGCCGGTCAGGACTGTGCGGCCTTCCGCGCACGCAGCTGCCACGAACAACACCGGGAACTCGTCGATCGCCAGGGGAACCAGCGCCTCGGGAATCTTAATGCCTTTAAGCTTAGCTGCTCTTACGTGCAAGTCCGCAACGGGCTCGCCGCCCACTTCGCGCTGGTTTTCCAGGGTGATGTCGGCGCCCATCAGGCGCAGGATGTCGATCACGCCGGTACGGGTCGGGTTGATGCCGACGTGTTCGAGTACCAGGTCGGAGCCTTCGGCGATCGACGCGGCCACGAGGAAGAACGCCGACGAGGAAATATCGCCCGGCACTTCGATGTGGGTCGCGGTCAGCTTGCTGCCCGATTCGACAGACGCGGTGGCGCCGTCAACGCTGACCGGATAACCGAAGCCACGCAGCATGCGCTCGGTGTGGTCGCGGGTCGGCGCCGGCTCGGTGACGGTGGTCTTGCCTTCGGCATACAGGCCGGCCAGCAGCAGGCAGGATTTCACCTGGGCACTGGCCATCGGCATGGTGTAGGTCAGGCCCTTGAGTTTGTTGCCGCCGCGAATGGTCATCGGTGGACGACCGTCGGCCGCGGTCTCGATCACTGCGCCCATTTCCCGCAGCGGGTTGGCGACGCGGTTCATCGGACGCTTGGACAGCGAGGCATCACCGGTCAGGGTGCTGTCGAAATCCTGGGCGGCCAGCAGGCCGGACAACAGGCGCATCGACGTGCCGGAGTTGCCCAGGTAGATCGGGCCCGGAGCGGGCTTCAGGCCGTGCAGGCCAACGCCATGGATAGTCACGCGGCCGTGGTGCGGCCCCTCGATGACCACGCCCATGTCGCGGAACGCTTGCAGCGTTGCCAGGGCGTCTTCGCCCTCGAGGAAACCTTCCACCTCGGTCACGCCTTCGGCCAGGGAGCCGAGCATGATCGAGCGGTGGGAAATCGATTTATCGCCCGGTACACGAATCCGCCCACTCAGGGAGCCACCAGGTTGTGCCAGGAAAATCAGATCGTTGGAGTTCATAGCGTCCACATAGGCCCGACGGGCCAGGATTTTACTGAAATGCTCGCGGGCCACCCTGGCGCGTGTGAAAACGCCCAGCAATTGGTGCCCGTCCCCTGCATCGACCGCGTCGCGCAAGGCGTCGAGATCGCTGCGAAATGTATCGAGTGTGCGCAGGACAGCTTCGCGGTTGGCGAGGAAGATGTCGTGCCACATGACCGGGTCGCTCCCCGCGATTCTCGTGAAATCGCGGAAACCGCCGGCAGCGTAACGGAAGATCTCAAGATTTTCATTGCGTTTGGCCAATGAATCCACCAGACCGAACGCCAACAGGTGCGGCAAATGGCTGGTGGCGGCCAATACTTCGTCGTGTCGCTCGACCTGCATGTGCTCGACATCGGCCCCCAACTCGCGCCACAGACGGTCCACCACCGCCAATGCCGCGGGATCGGTCTGGTCCAGCGGCGTCAGAATGACCTTATGACGACGGAACAGCTCGGCATTGGATGCCTCTACACCGCTCTGCTCGGAGCCGGCAATCGGATGACCGGGCACGAAGCGCGCCGGCATCCCGCCAAACGCCTCGGTCGCGGCCCGCACCACGTTACCCTTGGCGCTGCCGACATCGGTGAGAATCGCTTGCCCGAGGTCCATGCCGGCCAACCGGGCGAGCAATTTCTCCATGGCCAGGATCGGCACCGCCAGCTGGATCACGTCAGCCCCTTGGCAGGCGACCAGCAGGTCATCCTCGCAGCGATCCACCACGCCCAGCTCGACGGCGAGCCTGCGCGATTGCGGATCGAGGTCGACCCCGACGACTTCCCGGCACAGCCCGCTTTCACGCAGGCCCTTGGCGAACGAACCGCCAATCAACCCCAGGCCGACCACCACCAGGCGACCGATCATAGGTGTCGCAGGTTGCAGCGAGGTGACATCAACCACGAGCCAGGACCTTGCTCAGCGCCTCCAGGAAACGGCTGTTTTCCGCCGGCAGGCCGACGGTGACCCGCAGGTGATTCGGCATGCCGTAATTGGCCACCGGACGGACGATCACGCCTTCGCGCAGCAAGCCCTGAAACACCGGCGCCGCGACACAGCCCACGTCGACACAGAGGAAATTGCCCTTGGAAGGAATCCAACCCAGTCCCAGCTCACGGAAGCCGGCTTCCAGCTGCTGCATACCGGCCTCGTTCAAGCGGCGGCTCTCGGCCAGGTAGGCCTCGTCCTGCAAGGCGGCGCAGGCGGCGGCCAGGGCGAAGCTGTTGACGTTGAACGGTTGGCGCACGCGGTTCAGCACATCGGCCACCACCGCGGTGGAGAGGCCGTAACCGACCCGCAGCGACGCCAGGCCATAGGCCTTGGAGAACGTGCGCGACACCAGCAGGTTCGGGTACGCGGCGAGGAAATCCAGGCCGTCGGGCAGGTCGCTGCCCTCGGCGTATTCGATGTAGGCCTCGTCCAGCACCACCAGCACGTGCTCGGGCACGTCCTGCAGGAAGTCGTCCAGGGCCTGGGCATCGAACCAGGTGCCGGTCGGATTGTTCGGGTTGGCGATGAAGACCACGCGGGTGCTGGCGTCGATGGCGGCCAGCATGGCCGGCAGATCGTGCCCCCAATCCTTGGCCGGAACCACATGGGCATCGGCACCAACGGCCTGGGTGGCAATCGGATAGACCGCAAACGCATGCTCGCTGAACACGGCGTTGAGGCCTGGCGCCAGATAGGCACGGGCGACCAGCTCGAGAATGTCGTTGGAGCCGTTACCCAGGGTCACCTGGCTCAGCTCGACGCCGCAGCGCTCGGCCAGCAGGCTTTTCAAGGCAAAGCCATTACCGTCGGGGTAGCGGGTCAGTTCGGCCAGTTCGTCGCGGATCGCCGCCAATGCCTTGGGGCTCGCGCCCAGCGGGTTTTCGTTGCTCGCCAACTTGACGATGCTGGCCGGATCCAGATCCAGCTCGCGAGCCAGTTCGTCCACAGGCTTGCCTGGAACGTATGGCGAAAGTTGTTGCACGCCTGGCTGCGCCAGTGCGAGGAAGTTGCCACTCATTGCTATCCGCCCTTAAAGAACTGCCTTGGGGTAGGAACCCAGCACCTTGAGTGCCACTGCTTCCTGACTGATTTTCTCCAGCACACCCTTGACCAGCGGATCGCGGTGGTGGCCGACAAAATCGATGAAGAACACATAGGTCCATTTACCGCTGCGCGACGGACGGGTCTCGATCCGCGTCAGGTCGATCCCGTTGTCATGGAACGGCACCAGCAATTCGTGCAGCGCGCCCGGCTTGTTGCTCATGGAAACGATGATCGAGGTCTTGTCGTCGCCGGTCGGTGGGACTTCCTGGCTGCCGATCATCAGGAACCGGGTGGAGTTGTCCGGACGGTCTTCGATTTTCTCGGCCAGGCGCGTCAACCCGTAGAGGCTTGCCGCCATATCCCCGGCGATGGCCGCCGAGTTCCACTCGCCCTTGACCCGCTTGGCCGCCTCGGCGTTGCTCGACACCGCCACGCGCTCGACATTCGGGTAATGCGCGTCCAGCCATTTGCGGCACTGGGCCAGGGACTGGGCGTGGGAGTAGATGCGGCTGATGCTGTCAGTCTTGGTGCTCTCGCCCACCAGCAGGTGGTGGTGAATGCGCAGCTCGACTTCGCCACAGATCACCATGTCGTGTTCGAGGAAGCTGTCCAGCGTGTGGTTGACCGCGCCTTCGGTGGAGTTTTCCACCGGCACCACACCGAAATTCACCGCACCGGCGGCCACTTCGCGGAAGACTTCGTCGATAGCCGCCATCGGTTTGCTGATCACCGCGTGACCAAAATGCTTCATGGCGGCGGCCTGGGTGAAGGTGCCTTCCGGCCCCAGGTACGCAACCTTCAGCGGCTGTTCGAGGGCCAGGCACGAGGACATGATTTCGCGGAACAGCCGCGCCATCTCCTCGTTGCCCAGCGGGCCTTTGTTGCGCTCCATGACGCGCTTGAGCACCTGGGCTTCGCGCTCCGGCCGGTAGAACACCGGTACTTCGCCTTCAGCCAGGGAGGCCATTTTCACCCGGGCGACTTCCTGGGCGCAGCGTGCACGCTCGCTGATCAGTTCCAGGACTTTTTCGTCCAGGGCATCGATGCGCAGGCGCAGCGCCTTGAGTTCTTGCTCAGACATCAGCCGTGTTCCTTCTCGAACTCTGCCATGTAGGCAATCAGCGCGTTGACGGCGTTGATATCTACGGCGTTGTAGATGGAGGCGCGCATGCCGCCGACCGAACGGTGGCCCTTGAGATTAAGCAGGCCACGCTCATCGGCGCCGGCCAGGAACGGCTTGTCGAGACGATCATCGGCCAGGCGGAACGGCACGTTCATCCACGAGCGGTCGGATTTGTTGATCGGGTTGCTGTAGAGGCCGCTGGCGTCGATGAAGTCATACAGCGTGCGCTGCTTCACTTCGTTGAGCTTGCCGATGGCTTCGACACCGCCCTGCTCTTTCAGCCACTCGAACACCAGGCCGGACAGGTACCAGGCCAAAGTCGGCGGGGTGTTGTACATCGAGCCATTATCGGCCGCGACCTTGTAATTGAGCATGGTCGGGCACAGGGAACGGGCGCGACCGAGCAGGTCTTCGCGGATGATCGCGACCAGGATGCCGCTCGGGCCGATGTTTTTCTGGGCGCCGGCGTAGATCATGCCAAAACGGGAGATATCCACAGGACGCGAGAGGATGTCCGAAGACATGTCGGCCACCAGCGGCACGTCACCGGTTTCCGGGATCCAGTTGAATTTCAGGCCACCGATGGTTTCGTTCGGCGCGTAGTGCACATAGGCCGCGTCCTTGGACAGGTTCCACTCGTTCTGGCCGGGAATCGCGAAATAATCGTAAGGCTTGGCGGTGGCGGCAACGTTGACGTGGCCGTAGCGCGACGCCTCTTCGATGGCTTTCTGCGACCAGATACCGGTGTCGATGTAGTCGGCCTTGCCACTTTCCGGCAACAGGTTCAATGGAATCTGCGCGAACTGCTGGCTGGCGCCGCCCTGCAGGAACAGCACTTTGTAGTTGGACGGGATGTTCAGCAGATCACGCAGGTCCTGCTCGGCCTTGGTCGCGATGGACACGAACTCATCGCTGCGATGGCTCATTTCCATGACGGACAGGCCCTTGCCATGCCAGTCGAGAAGTTCACCCTGGGCGCGCTTCAGGACCGCTTCAGGAAGCGCCGCCGGGCCGGCACAGAAGTTATAGGCTCTCTTGCTCACATCCAATCTCGCTCTGATCTGGTGGTCACTTAAAACTTTGGATTTGCACCGCTCCCACAGGGGCTACCGCTCACTCAAGGCATGGATGAATCCGTGGGGG
>NZ_JBHFJB010000087.1:43238-46370 GCF_057334555.1 Pseudomonas sp. AGC41 | reverse complement strand
CCCCCCCCCCGCCACAATGAATCAAACAAGCCTCAAGATAAGGGCAGCACCCTTGGCAACGTGCAGTGTCGCAAATTTTCAAACGGAACAAACAACAAGGGGGCGAATCTTCATCCGCCCCCTGTGTGTCCGCTTAGTCCTGCGGTTCTTCTTCGTCTGCGGCGGCATCGAGCTGTTGGTCGCCGACGGCGTCATCGACATCGGCACCGAGGGTACCGTCGAACGCCACGCCGTCCTCGCCTTCCAGCTCCTCGCCTTCGACTTCCGACGGCTCCTGGACCCGCTCAAGCCCGACCAGCGTTTCGTCGCTGGCGAGTTTGATCAGCGTCACGCCCTGGGTGTTACGCCCCAGGCTCGACACTTCGGCGACACGCGTACGCACCAGGGTGCCCTGGTCGGAGATCAGCATGATCTCTTCGCCATCGAGCACCTGGACCGCGCCGACCAATCGGCCGTTACGCTCGTTGCTGACCATCGCGATCACGCCTTGGCCGCCACGCTTGTACTCAGGGAACTCGCTGATGGCGGTGCGCTTGCCATAACCACGGGCCGAAGCGGTGAGGATCTGGCTGCCTTCTTCCGGAATCAGCATGGAAATCAGCTTCTGCCCTTCCGGCAGGCGCATGCCGCGAACACCGCGGGCGGTACGGCCCATGGCACGGACGTCGGATTCCTTGAAGCGCGTGACCTTGCCGCCGTCGGAGAACAGCATGACCTCACGCTCGCCGTCGGTGATGGCAGCGGAAATCAGCACGTCGCCTTCGTCCAGCTCCAGGGCGATCAAACCGACGCTGCGCTGACGGCTGAAGGATTCCAGCGGAGTCTTCTTCACGGTGCCCTTGGCGGTCGCCATGAAGATGAAGTGGCCTTCGGTGTATTCCTCCACCGGCAGCATGGTGGTGATGTATTCGTCACTGTCCAGCGGCAGCAGGTTGACCAACGGACGACCGCGAGCCGCACGGGACGCCTCAGGGATCTCGTAGGTCTTGAGCCAGTACACCTTGCCCTTGCTGGAGAACAGCAGCAGCGTGGTGTGGCTGTTGGCGACCAGCAGGTGAGCGATGTAGTCCTCATCCTTGACGCCGGTCGCCGACTTGCCCTTGCCGCCGCGACGCTGGGCCTGGTAGGCGGCCAGCGGCTGGGTCTTGGCGTAGCCGCCGTGGGAAATGGTCACCACGCGCTCTTCTTCCGGAATCATGTCGCCCAGGGTCAGGTCGAGGCGCGCGTCGAGGATCTCGGTGCGGCGCACGTCGCCGTACTCGGCGCGGATCACTTCCAGCTCTTCGCGGATCACTTCCATCAAGCGCGTGGCGCTGTTGAGGATGCGGATCAGCTCGCCGATCTGGTTGAGGATCTCCTGGTACTCGGCCAGCAGCTTCTCGTGCTCCAGACCGGTCAGGCGGTGCAGGCGCAGTTCCAGGATGGCTTGCGCCTGTTCCGGGGACAGGAAGTACTTGCCGTCGCGCAGACCGTATTGCGGATCGAGGTTTTCCGGCCGGCACGAGTCGGCGCCGGCACGCTCGACCATCGCCACTACCGCGGTGGATTCCCAAGGCGTGCTGATCAGCGCTTCCTTGGCTTCCGACGGGGTTGGCGAGGCCTTGATCAGGGCGATGACCGGATCGATGTTCGACAGGGCAACGGCCTGGCCTTCAAGGATGTGGCCGCGTTCGCGAGCTTTACGCAGTTCGAACACGGTACGCCGGGTGACCACTTCGCGACGGTGACGCACGAAGGCTTCCAGCAGGTCCTTGAGGTTCAGGATCCGCGGACGGCCGTCGATCAGCGCGACGATGTTGATGCCGAACACGCTTTGCAGTTGGGTCTGGGCGTAGAGGTTGTTGAGGATCACCTCCGGCACTTCGCCACGGCGCAGCTCGATCACGACGCGCATGCCGTCCTTGTCGGACTCGTCACGCAGCTCGGTGATGCCTTCGAGTTTCTTCTCTTTCACCAGCTCGGCGATCTTCTCGATCAGACGGGCCTTGTTCAACTGGTACGGCAGCTCGGTGATAACGATCTGCTGGCGGCCACCGACCTTGTCGATGTCTTCGACGGTCGAGCGGGCGCGCATGTAGATGCGGCCGCGACCGGTGCGATAGGCCTCGATGATGCCGGCGCGACCGTTGATGATCGCCGCCGTCGGAAAATCGGGACCGGGGATGTATTGCATCAGCTCATCGACGGACAGCTCGGGGTTGTCGATGAGGGCCAGGCAACCGTCGATGACTTCGCCGAGGTTGTGCGGCGGGATGTTGGTCGCCATGCCCACGGCGATACCGCTGGAGCCGTTGACGAGCAGGTTCGGGATACGCGTCGGCATGACCGCCGGGATCATCTCGGTGCCGTCGTAGTTCGGCACCCAGTCCACGGTTTCCTTGTGCAGGTCGGCCAGCAGCTCGTGGGCCAGCTTGGTCATGCGCACTTCGGTGTATCGCATGGCCGCGGCGTTGTCGCCGTCCACCGAACCGAAGTTGCCCTGGCCGTCCACCAGCAGGTAGCGCAGGGAGAATGGCTGGGCCATCCGAACGATGGTGTCGTACACGGCAGTGTCGCCGTGGGGGTGATACTTACCGATCACGTCGCCGACGACACGGGCGGATTTCTTGTACGGCTTGTTGAAGTCGTTGCCCAGTTCGCTCATCGCGAACAGCACGCGCCGGTGCACGGGCTTCAAGCCATCGCGCGCATCCGGCAGCGCCCGCCCGACAATTACGCTCATCGCGTAGTCGAGGTAGGACTGTTTCAGCTCGTCTTCGATATTGACCGGGAGGATTTCTTTGGCCAGTTCGCCCATGAGAAGCCTGATTCCTTTTTCTGGTGAAACCTCGCCACATCCAGATGGGATGAACGAAGCTCGCCGCTGCAGGACAAATGCCGTGCAGCGACTTACGACAAATCAACGAGTTATGCCATGGATCTGCGCAGTGAAGGCTACCTCGCGAGGCAGCCTTGGAAACCGCCGGATGTTATCACAAGAGCCGCCACGCACCTATCCCCCAGATGCGCATGGTGCGTAGTTAGTTGACTGATGACAGGCTGGAACGGGACGAGAGAGGCTCAGAGGCGATCCGAATGGAGAAACAGAGGGTAGATGCAAGATGTTTGTTGCTCTTTAGGGCCTCTTCGCGA
>NZ_JBHFJB010000087.1:36873-43115 GCF_057334555.1 Pseudomonas sp. AGC41 | reverse complement strand
CTTTGTGGGAGCGAGCCTGCCGCCAAGGCAATGGACCAGACAGAACCCGCTATCAATGCAACCGCTTGCGACACATCAACTGCGCCATCTTGGCCGCATCCGGCCGCTCGACGATGCCCTTCTCCGTCACGATCGCATCGATCAGGTCCGCCGGGGTCACGTCGAACACCGGGTTGAACGCATCGGCATCCGCCCCGACCCGCTTGCCGCCGACTTCCAGCAACTCGCGGCCATCACGCTCTTCGATCGGGATGTCATCACCGCTGGCCAGGTTCATGTCGATGGTTGAGCTTGGCGCCACCACCATGAAACGTACGCCGTGGTGCATGGCACAGACCGCCAGCTGGTAGGTGCCGATCTTGTTCGCCACGTCGCCATTGGCCGTGATGCGGTCCGCGCCGACGATGACCCAGGTCACGCCCTTGGTCTTCATTATATGGGCGGCGGCGGAATCGGCGTTGAGCGTCACCGGAATGCCTTCGTTCGCCAGCTCCCAGGCCGTCAAACGCGAACCTTGCAGCCATGGACGGGTTTCGTCGGCATAGACCCGCTCCACCATACCCTCCAGAAACGCCCCGCGAATCACCCCGAGGGCCGTTCCGAAGCCGCCGGTGGCCAAGGCCCCGGTGTTGCAATGGGTCAGGATGGCCTGGGCGTTGCCCTGATGCTTGCGAATCAGGTCGACGCCGAGCTGGGCCATGGTCAGGTTGGCTTCGCGGTCACTTTCGTGAATCGCGATGGCCTCGGCTTCAAGCACCGCCAGCGGTTCGGCATGCTCCTTCAGGCGCCCCAGCCGGTCGCGCATGCGATCCAGCGCCCAGAACAGATTGACCGCCGTCGGCCGGGAATCGGCCAGCAAGGCGAAATCCGCTTCCAGCGCCGCTTGCCAATCGCCGCCCTCGGCCATCCGCGCCCGCGCCGCCAGTACCACGCCATAGGCGGCGCTGATGCCGATGGCCGGCGCACCGCGCACCACCATCGAACGAATGGCCTCGGCCACACCGGCCGCGCTGGTGTAGGCGATCCAGTTTTCCTCGAACGGCAAAACACGCTGATCCAGCAGGTAAAGAGCGCCATCGCGCCAATCGATGGCCTTCACCTTCTCCGCAGCCAACAGTCGATCGCGCATCCTTCACCCCGCACTCATGAACAAAAGCCGCCGATTATAGCGATCCCACCGCGAAGACGCTCGGGTATACTTCGTCATCCTTTATAACCCATGGAACCGTTCCACGATGCCCAAGCCTGCCGTTGCGCTCGACTTATTATTGCTGCCGACCTGGTTGGTGCCTGTCGAACCCGCCGGTATCGTGCTCAAGGATCATGGCCTGGGCATTCGCGACGGTTGCATCGTGTTCATCGGGCCACGCGCCGAAGCCATGCAATGCGCTGCCACGGAGGTTCGCGAACTGCCCGGCATGCTGCTCAGCCCGGGCCTGGTCAATGCCCACGGTCACGCGGCGATGACGTTGTTCCGCGGCCTGGCCGACGACCTGCCGCTGATGACCTGGCTCGAACAGCACATCTGGCCCGCCGAGGGCAAATGGGTCGACGAGGCTTTCGTCCGCGACGGTACTGACCTGGCGATCGCCGAGCAGATCCAGGGTGGCATCACCTGCTTCTCCGACATGTACTTCTATCCCAAGGTGGCCAGCGAACGCGTGCACAACAGTGGCATTCGCGCGCAGATTGCCATTCCGATCCTCGACTTCCCGATCCCCGGCGCCGCCAGCGCCGATGAAGCCATTCGTCAGGGCATCGAATTGTTTGGCGACCTCAAGCACCATCCGCGGATCAAAGTCGCATTCGGTCCTCACGCCCCGTACACCGTCGGCGATGAGAACCTGGAAAAAATCCGCGTGATCGCCGAGGAACTCGACGCGGCCATCCACATGCATGTTCATGAAACCGCCTTCGAGGTGCAGCAGGCTGTGGATAACACTGGCGAGCGGCCAATGGCCCGGTTGGCGCGGCTTGGCCTGTTGGGGCCGCGCTTCCAGGCGGTGCACATGACCCAGGTCAGCGACGAGGACCAGGCGCTGCTGGTAGAACACAATTGCAGCGTGATCCATTGCCCGGAGTCGAATCTGAAGCTGGCCAGCGGCTTCTGCCCGGTGGAACGCCTGTGGCAGGCCGGCGTCAACGTCGCGGTCGGCACCGACGGCGCGGCGAGCAACAACGACCTCGATCTGCTCGGCGAAACCCGCACCGCCGCCCTGCTGGCAAAAGCCGTCGCCGGTTCGGCCACGGCCCTGGACGCGCACCGGGCGTTGCGCATGGCCACGCTCAACGGCGCCCGCGCGCTAGGCATCGAGACGATCGTCGGCTCGCTGGAAGTCGGCAAGGCCGCCGACCTGGTGGCCTTCGACATGTCCGGCCTGGCGCAGCAGCCCATTTATGACCCGGTGTCGCAACTGATCTACGCCACCGGCCGCCATTGCGTGAAACACCTGTGGGTGGCCGGCAAGCCATTGCTGGAGGACGGCCGCCTGACGCGCATGGACGAATCGCAGCTGATCGCCACGGCCCAGGACTGGGCACGTCGGGTCAGCGGCCAGAACGAATAGCACAGCCCTTGAGCCACGGCTCGGGACCACTGATTTTTCAAGTTTTTCGAGGAGCTGCACATGAGCAACGTCGACCACGCTGAAATTGCCAAGTTCGAGGCCCTGGCCCATCGCTGGTGGGACCGCGAAAGCGAATTCAAGCCACTGCACGACATCAACCCGCTGCGCGTCAACTGGATCGACGAGCGCGTCGGCCTGGCCGGCAAAAAAGTCCTCGACGTCGGCTGTGGCGGCGGCATCCTCAGTGAAGCCATGGCCCTGCGCGGCGCCACCGTAATTGGCATCGACATGGGCGAGGCGCCGCTGGCGGTGGCGCAACTGCATCAGCTGGAGTCCGGCGTCAGCGTCGAATACCGGCAGATCACCGCCGAAGCCCTGGCCGAGGAGATGCCCGGGCAGTTCGACGTGGTCACCTGCCTGGAAATGCTCGAACACGTACCGGACCCGTCATCGGTGATCCGTGCCTGCTTCCAGATGGTCAAGCCCGGCGGCCAGGTGTTCTTTTCCACCATCAACCGCAACCCGAAGGCGTACCTGTTCGCAATCATCGGCGCCGAATACATCATGAAGCTGCTGCCGCGCGGCACCCACGACTTCAAGAAATTCATCCGGCCTTCGGAGCTGGGCGCCTGGAGCCGCATGGCCGGGCTGACCGTCAAGGACATCATCGGCCTGACCTACAATCCGCTGACCAAGCACTACAAGCTGGCCGCCGATGTGGACGTCAACTACATGATCCAGACCCTGCGCGAGGAATAAGTCGATGCGTCTCAAAGCGGTTCTCTTCGACATGGACGGCACGCTGCTCGACACCGCGCCAGACTTCATCGCCATCTGCCAGGCCATGCGCGCCGACCGTGGTTTGCCACCGATGAACACGCAGCACATCCGCGACGAGATTTCCGGCGGCGCCCGGGCGATGGTCGCGGTGACATTCTCCATGGACCCGGAATCGCCGGGTTTCGAGGAGCTCCGCCAGGAATTCCTCGACCGCTACCTCAAGGGTTGCGCAGTTCACAGCCATCTGTTCGATGGAATGGCCGAAATACTGGCCGATATCGAGGCGGCCAATCTCATCTGGGGCGTAGTCACCAACAAGCCGGTGCGTTTCGCCGAGCCGATCATGCAACAGCTGGGGCTGGCCGAGCGCTCGAAAGTGCTGATCTGTCCGGACCACGTAAAAAACAGCAAACCGGACCCCGAGCCGCTGATCCTCGCTTGCAAGATGCTCGACCTCGACCCGGCCAGCGTACTGTTCATCGGCGACGACCTGCGGGACATCGAGTCCGGCCGCAGCGCCGGGACCAAGACCTGCGCGGTGACCTACGGCTACATCCATCCGGATGACAACCCCAAGCACTGGGGTGCGGATGTAGTGATCGACCATCCTCTGGCGCTGCGCGAAGTGCTGGATAACGCGTTGTGCAGTTGCTGACCTCGTTCGACGAGGTCGCTCTTGTGGCGGGGGGGGGGGGGCCCGCTCGGCGACGAAGTCGTCGCCAGATTCGGGACCGCTCCGCAGTCCAGCGGGAGCCCCCCCCCCCCCCCCCCACAAAAGCTCACCTGCCATGACTGCTCTGCGTGACAAGTACGTGCTGCCATCTCTTGAGGTTTTTTATGTTTGATTACTCCGCCCGCCCCGACCTGCTCGAAGGCCGGATCATCCTGGTCACCGGTGCCGGTCGCGGTATCGGCGCGGCTGCCGCCAAGGCCTATGCCGCCCATGGCGCCACCGTGCTGTTGCTGGGCAAGACCGAGGCCAACCTGACCCAGGTCTATGATGAGATCGAAGCGGCCGGTCATCCGCAGCCGGCGGTAATCCCCTTCAATCTCGAAACTGCCCTGCCCCATCAATACGATGAACTGGCAGCAATGATCGAGACCGAATTCGGTCATCTGGACGGCCTCCTGCATAACGCCTCGATCATTGGCCCGCGCACGCCGCTGGAACAGCTTTCCGGCGAGAACTTCATGCGGGTGATGCAGGTGAACGTCAATGCCATGTTCATGCTCACCAGCACCTTGCTGCCGTTGCTCAAGCTGTCCAAGGATGCCTCGGTGGTGTTCACGTCCAGCAGCGTCGGGCGCAAGGGCCGGGCCTACTGGGGCGCTTATGGCGTGTCCAAGTTCGCTACCGAGGGGCTGATGCAGACCTTGGCCGACGAAGTCGACACGGTCGCACCGGTGCGCTCCAACAGCATCAACCCCGGCGCCACCCGCACCAGCATGCGCGCCCAGGCCTATCCGGGAGAAAACCCGCTGAACAACCCGACGCCCGAAGAAATCATGCCGGTGTACCTGTACCTCATGGGCCCGGACAGTACCGGCGTCAACGGCCAGGCTTTCAACGCGCAATGACCGCTGGACCTGACGTCGCGGCGGTTTACCGTCGCGGCGCGCCTCTCTTCGATCCGCCGGCCAGGCGAAACGCCAAGGCCCTGCCGCTCAATGCTCGTGCTTTCAGCGCACAACTTGTTGATTCAACAGCAAGTTTTATCACTATGAACTGAATGGCACGACTTTCGCTCTAATCCTTTCAAACACGCCGTGTCCGGCGAGCCGGGGCCTTGGGACGAGACAACCGCCTGCATCTGAAAGCGGTCTAGACTCAACTCAATGTCCTTCGGGACTGATGGATCAGTACGACGCGCAGCCCAGAGCCGCTTCACCCCGCCGGTCAGGATCGATTCAGTTGAGGGGCTCACGCCATATGAAAACGCCCACGCAGACCAATGCAATTGATTTCGACAGCGCCAAGTTGCAGCGCCTGGGTCTCGCCCAGCCGTCGCCGCTCGTGGCGCGGCCGATCAGCCTGGCGCATTTGCGCCAGCAACTGAGCCAACAACTGCAGACCAGCCTGGAGCCACAAAGGATCCTGGGTTTGTTCTTCCGTGAAATCCAGCGGCTGGTGCCTCTGGACGCACTGGTTTACCAACACAAACCCAGCGACCTGCGCCTGGAGTTCGGCCAGCGCGGGCATCACAGCCTCAG
This sequence comes from Pseudomonas sp. AGC41, assembly GCF_057334555.1. NCBI lineage: Bacteria > Pseudomonadati > Pseudomonadota > Gammaproteobacteria > Pseudomonadales > Pseudomonadaceae > Pseudomonas > Pseudomonas sp. AGC41. The sequence goes on along the minus strand of NZ_JBHFJB010000087.1, from coordinate 37,557 downwards.
TTACAACCTCAGCCATGAAGGCGAGCATCTGGGTGAGCTGGTGTTTCGTCGCAACCAGCGCTTCAGCAGCGCGGAACAGAGTGACCTGGAGTCAATCCTGTCGGCACTGTTTTTCCCGCTGCGCAACGCGCTGCTCTATCGCGCCGCCACCCAGAGCGCCCTGCGCGATCCGTTGACCGGCACCGGCAACCGCATTGCCATGGACCAGACGCTGGAACGGGAAATCGACATGGCCAGGCGGCATATGCAGCCGCTGTCGTTGTTGATGCTGGACATCGACCACTTCAAACGCATCAACGACAGCCATGGGCATGGGGTCGGCGACGAAGTACTGAAGGCCGTTGCCGATTCGATCAAGAGCCAGCTGCGCAATGTCGACATGGTATTCAGGTTCGGCGGTGAGGAATTCCTGATCCTGCTGGCCAATACCAATCGAGAAGCGGCGGCCATGGTCGGTGAACGGCTGCGTTATGCCGCCCAGGCCGAGGATTATTTTGCCGACGGCACCAGGATCGAATTGACGGTCAGCCTGGGCTGCGCGACGTTGCTGCCGGGCGAGTCCGCCGAAAGTCTCGTGCGCCGGGCGGACAATGCTTTGTATGTGGCCAAGCGCGAGGGGCGCAACCGGTTGACGATGGCGGGCTGAAACCAGGCTTCTCTGCTGGCCGACACTCCGCTTTCGCG
>NZ_JBHFJB010000087.1:25690-36803 GCF_057334555.1 Pseudomonas sp. AGC41 | reverse complement strand
CCAAGAGGCCGGACCAGCCAACGCAAGGTTGTCAGGCAGACCGCTATCGCGAGCAAGCTCGCTCCCACAGGGTGAAGCTATCGGGTATCAGTTACTGGCCAGCGCCAGCCGTTCACGGCCAGCCGAGGCTTTTTCGCCGGCGCCCGAGTGTTCCAGCTGCATGCACCTTTCCAGAAACAGATACATGTAGTCGTAGCTCTTGCAAACGGCCTGGCGCAATTCCATCTGCAGCGCCTTGCTCGGGTTCATCCCCGCCAGCGTGCAGATGATCTCCAGCGCTTCCCACGGGTGGGCATCGTCATACTGGGCATGCATCTTCAGCCATTTCATGGCCCGCTTGCGGTCTTCCTCGGCAAACGCCGACGCATAGACACCCGTGGAGCAGACCAGCGCCGACCACTCCCCGGTCGCCCCCTCGATGGCATAGTTGGTCGCGGCAATGGCCACGATCAGCGAGTCCGCCGAACTGGTGTGCCAGCACCAATGGCTCAACGCATGGAGCTCCGGGGGCACCTGCTGCGCCTGCAGATCTTCAAGTGTCACGCCGTGAGCAGCGCTCCAGTTGACCCAGTAATCGGCATGATTGAGTTCGACACGGATGTTGCGCATCAACCATCGACGCGCCATATCCTCGCCGGGATGGCGGGCGAAGCGGGTCTTGGTGAGGTTCTGTGCCATGTACAAAGCGAACTGTTCGACCACCGGCCAACCACCGATCAGGTAGTGGCGCATGGTCTTGGCGCTGAGCTTGTTGTCGCGCATGCGTTGATACAGTTCGTGTTCGACAACCCGGCGCTTGCTCTCGCTGCAGTCGGCAATGAGCTGCTGGGCCCATTGTGGATAACTGGCGGCGTCCATGAGCGGGCCTGTTCGGTTGAATGTGTCGATCACTGTCGGGCTCCTTATGATTGTGATTTTTTTCTGATCAACAAGAGGTTCAGCGGAACGTGCCGGGGGCCTTGAACAACAATGGCTGAGGCCTGGCCGGCCGGCATTGCAACGTGTCACAGGTAAACAGTTGTGGACGTTCGATGACATAACCCTGGGCGAAGTCCACGCCGATTTCCAACAATGCCTGTTCGATTTGAGTGGTTTCCACGAATTCGGCAATCGTGCGCTTCCCCATGACATGGCCGATGTGATTGATCACCTCGACCATTGCCCGGTTAATCGGGTCGTCCAGCATATCTTTTACGAAACTCCCGTCGATCTTCAGGAAGTCTACAGGTAAATGTTTCAAGTAAGCGAATGAAGACATTCCGGCACAGAAGTCATCCAGCGAGAAGTAACAACCCAAGCCTTTGAGTTCATTTATAAAACGAATCGCACTGCCGAGATTTGAAATGGCGCTGGTCTCGGTGATTTCAAAACAAATCATTTCCGGCGGAATCGAGTAGGCCGCGAACTGTTTGCGCAGGAAATCCAGAAACGCCTGGTCGCCAATGGTGGTGCCTGACAGATTGATCGCGCACATGGCCAATGGGCCTTGGCGCGACTCATTCAGGCACTGGCGAATGATCTTGAACACATTCTCCACGACCCAACGATCCAGCGAGGTCATCAAGCCGTAACGCTCCGCCGCCGGGATGAAGCTGTCCGGCAGGATCATTCGCCCTGCCTCGTCATGCAGGCGCAACAGGATCTCGATATGCCCACCGTCGTGGTCGCCCGGGCCCAACGCGGCGATTTCCTGGGCGTAAAGACAGAAACGGTTTTCCTCCAGCGCCATGTGCAAGCGTTGGACCCAGGCCATTTCGCCAAAGCGCAAGGACAGCTCGGAATCGTCGGCATGATAGACCTGGACCCGGTTGCGCCCCTTCTCCTTGGCCATGTAACAGGCCATGTCCGCGGCCCGCAATGAAGCCTCCAGCGTCGTCGGGCTCTGGGCGATGTGCACCAGGCCGATACTCACGGTGGTCACGAATGGTCGGCCTTTCCAGACAAAATGCAGGTTCTGTACGGTCTGGCGCAGGCCTTCGGCGATCTTTTCCGCCGCCTCGGGCGAGCAGTTTTCCAGCAGGATGCCGAACTCGTCCCCGCCCAGGCGGGCAAGCGTGTCGTTTTCCCGCAGCCCGGATTGCAACAAGGCACAGATGTGCCGCAGCAACTCGTCACCCGCCGCGTGGCCGCAGGTGTCGTTGACCAGCTTGAACTGGTCCAGGTCAAGAAACATCAATGCGTGGCGCCCGGCCTGGCGCGTGAGATTGTGCAAGGCCTGCTCGAGGCGATATTCGAATTCCCGGCGGTTGGCCAGGCCGGTCAGGGCGTCGTGGGTGGCCTGCCACGACAGGTTGGCAATGTACTGGCGCTCCTGGGTCATGTCGTGCAGCACCAACACCGCGCCGCTGACCTTGCCGGCATGCCGGATCGGCGCCCCGACCAGGGTTACCGACACCGTGCTGCCATCCAGCCGCTGGATCAGCTTGGAATGTTCGCTGCCGCCGCCGAGCCGTCCGCTAAGGATGTGCTCGATCAGCGTCAGGCCTTCGGTCTGGGCATTGTCGTCGAGCAGGTTGAACAGCGCCGCCAGGGGCAGCCCGGCGGCGTGCTCGGCTTTCCAGTGGGTCATCGCCTCGGCAGCGGGATTCATGTAGGCAATGGCGCCTTCGACATCCGTGGTAATCACGCCATCACCAATCGACTGCAGGGTGATCTGCGCCCGCTCCTTCTCCAACTGCAGCGCATTGGCGAATACTTGCCGCTGCGCCAGCAGCTTGTGCGTACGCAACAGCGCCAGCACGATCAACCCCAGCGCGGTGGCGAAGTTGGTCACCAGCAACAGGCGCAGGATAAATCGCGACCCCTCGCCCAGCGCGTCGCTGAACGCCTTGGCGGCTGGAGTAACGGAATCGTTGATGGCGTAAATCTGCGCCTTCCAGCCGCGTATATCGGTTTCCGAAGCCTCGCCAGTGCTGATGCTGGCATGCATCTGCCGGGCGACGTTGTCCAGTTCTATCAGATAGCCGTCGCCGACCGTCCAGAGGTCAATGGCTTCTTCCAGATAGCTGAAATGACGGAAATTGAGGTAGAGCCAGATAACGCTGGCGACGTCGTCCGGATGGTTGCCCCCTTTGAGGATCCCGGCACGCGCGGCCTCGAGGTCTGGCGGCTCGCTGTCCAGTGCCACTCGCAACTCATGACCGCCTTCAGGCACGGCAATGGCTTGCTGGTATTTGCGAAAGATCGCCTCGTCACGGCTGTCCGCATAAAGATTGAGGTAGTAGATCGCGTCTTTCTGGCCTTTGGACCAGAGACTTTCCCCCGCCACATACCCGCGAACGGCGGATAGGACATAAAGGCTGACGCCTCCAAGCAGTGCTTGAAATAGCACAACGGCGATAAAGGGCCAGACGATGCCCAACAACCGAGGCGTTCCGAGAGTCCGCTTTTGCTTCATGAGGTCCCTTGCACAGGCATTGCCAATAGAGCACCCGCGAGAATTCCGTTCCTGACTCCACAGCCTAGGCTAGTTTTCAATCCTTCGAACGCCTGGATGTTCGGATCGCCCGGTTCAGGATGGAGTTTCGGAAAAATCGACAGATCTGGCTGATTTTTTTCCGATACTAAGCACAGAAAAGTGGACGAAACTCAAGGTCGCTGTATTTGTTGCAGATGACCGTAGAGCCGGGCATACAGGCCACCTTCGGCAATCAGCTGCAAGTGGTCGCCGTCTTCGGCGATTTGCCCGCCGTCGAACACCAGTACCCGATCAGCCTGTTTCACCGCAGAAAGCCGATGGGCAATGATCAATGTGGTGCGTCCGCTCAGGAACCGCGCCAACGCCTGGTGAAGGTTGTATTCCGTGGCTGCGTCCAGCGCGGACGTGGCTTCGTCGAGAATCACCACGCGCGGGTCGGCCAGGACCATGCGGGCGATAGCCAGGCGCTGGCGCTGCCCACCCGACAGCCTCACGCCGGAACGTCCGACGATGCTCTCCAACCCCATGGGAAGCGCCCGCACGGTGTCGTCCAACTGGGCGATCGCCAGGGCTCGCCAGCAGGCCTCGTCGCTGCGATCGCGGCCCATGGAAAGATTGGCACGCACCGTGTCGTTGAACAGCGCCGGGTGCTGCAGGACCACCGCGACATTTTCGCGGATGGTGTCCAGGCCGATTTCCTCTTGAGTGGCGCCGCCGAAGCGGATGCTGCCGGACTGTGGCGTGTAGAGCCCCAGCAGCAGTTGCACCAACGTACTTTTGCCGCCCCCGCTGGCCCCGACGATAGCGACCTTTTCCCCCGGCGAAATGGACAGGTTCAATTGGTCGAGCACCTTTTCCTCACCATAACCGAAGCTGAGCCCCTGGATGTCGATGCCCACGGTGTCGCGCCCCTTGAAGGGGTCGATGCCACCGCTGTACTGGGGCTCGTCGGCGCGGGCCAGCAGTTCGTTGATACGGTTCAAGGCCCCGCCCGCCGCGTAATAGGCGTATTGCAGGTTAAGCAATTGCTCGACCGGGCCAATCATGAACCACAGGTAGCTGAACACCGCGAGCATCTGGCCGATCGACAGATCGGAGAACAGCACGGTAAGCATGGCCGCCGCGCGAAAAATATCGATGCCGAACTGGAACAGCAAACCACTGGCGCGGTTCGAGGCGTCGGTTTTCCACTGCGAGCTCACCGCGTAGTCGCGCACTTCCCGGGCGCGCGTGCCCAAACGTCCAAGGAAAAAACCCTGACGGTTGCCGGCGCGCACTTCCTGGATCGCGTCGAGGGTTTCGGTCAGCGCCTGGGTAAAGCCCGAGGTGCTGTCATTCTCCAGCTTCTTGAGGTGCTTGACCCGTTTGCCCAACTGCACCGTGGCGTAGATCACCAGCGGGTTGAACAGCAGAATCAGCAGCGCCAGTTTCCAATGCATCCACACCAGGATTCCCGCAGTGCCCACCAGGGTGAGCATGGCCACCAGGAACCGGCTCAGGGTTTCGCCGACAAATTTGTCCAGGGTGTCCAGGTCAGTGACCAGATGCGTCGTCACCGTACCGCTGCCCAGGCTTTCGTATTCGCCAAGGGAAATCCGCTTGAGGCGCTCGATCAACCGGATACGGATGCGATAGACGATGTCCTTGGCGAGGCTGGCGAACAGCCGCGCCTGCAACACGTTGAACAGCAATGCGCCGCAGCGCAGGGCCAAGGTCACCAGCAGCATCAGCCCGATGTAGCCGGCAGCGCTCTGCCAGGCGCTCGGCAGCGCCTGGTTCATGACCTTCAATGCCGCATCGCCGTGGCCCAGCAGCACTTCGTCCACCAGCAGCGGCAGCAACAACGGGATCGGCACGCTGCACAACGTCGCCAGCACGGCGACGCCGTTGGCGATCCACAGGGCTTTTTTGTGCGTGAGGGCCAGGCGACGGATTTCCGTCCAGCTCAACCGGTCGATGCGCCGCGAGGTCGCTGCGTCATCGTCGGGCAGGTCAGGCACAGGCCGCACGCTCCAGCCAGCGACCCAGCAATGGCGCCAGCTGGTCCAACGGTTGGTAGCCGTTGGTCAGCAGGGCCAACTGGCCGTCCCGTTCGGCCAGCATCGTGGGGAATCCGGCGATGCCAAGGTCTTGCACCCAGGTGAAGTCGGCGGCGGTGGCGGCATGCTGGTCGGCGCGATCGAACGCCGCGGCGAATTCGATGCGTGGCAGCCCGGCCTGTTCGGCGAGTTCCACCAGGACGCTGGCGTGGGTCACGTCGCGGCCTTGTACATAAAACGCCTGCTGGATCAGCTTCAGCAGTTGCCAGGCCAGGTCCGGCGCCAGGCTGCGTGCCGTCACCAAGGCGCGGCATGCGGGTTCGGTGTCATAGACAAAACCGTCCGGCAACGCGTCTTCAAGCTTGAACGGTTGGCCGGTGGCCTGGGTAACGGCCTGCCAGTGTTCGAGAATGTAACGTCGGGTCGTTGGCTCCAGGGCCGAACCACTACCGGTGCGCAAGCCGCCCACCACCAGGTGCAATTCCACGCCCGCGGCCTGCGCCTGCTCGGCCAACGCCTCGGCCACTGGCGCGAAGCCCCAGCACCAGGAACACATCGGGTCCATCACATACAGCAGGCGCGACGCCATGGCTCAAGCCTCGGAAGATGATTGCTTGTAGTTGTAGCCGATCGGATGCGGCATGTTGCGCGCCTTGGCCAGTTCGATCTGCTTTTGCCGGTCGATGGCACTGCGACGGGTCTTCTCGCTCAGTTTGTCCCAGCAATGCGGGCAGCTGATGCCAGGCGAATAATGTTCCGAAGCACGATCCTCTGCGCTGATCGGGGTGCGACAGGCATGGCACTGATCGTAGTCGCCTTCGCTGAGATCGTGGCGCACGGTGACGCGGTTGTCGAAGACAAAGCAGTCACCGCGCCATTTGGTTTCTTCCTGGGGCACTTCTTCAAGATATTTGAGAATCCCGCCCTTGAGGTGGTAGACCTCTTCGAAACCCTCACCGAGCATGAAGCTCGAGGCTTTTTCACAGCGGATGCCGCCGGTGCAGAACATCGCGACTTTCTTGTGCCGGGCCGGGTCGAAATTGGCTTTGATGTACTCGGGGAACTCACGGAAGCTGGCGGTCTTCGGATCGATCGCGCCTTCGAAGGTGCCGATGGACACTTCATAGTCGTTGCGCGTGTCGATCAGCAGCACTTCCGGATCGCTGATCAGCGCGTTCCAGTCCTGCGGCTCGACATAGGTGCCGACCCGCTTGTTCGGGTCCACGCCTTCTACGCCGAGGGTGACGATCTCTTTCTTGAGCTTGACCTTGGTGCGGTAGAACGGCTGCTCGTCGCAGTACGACTCCTTGTGGTCGATGTCGTCCATGCGCGGGTCGTTCTTGAGCCAGGCCATCAACCCGTCGATGCCTTCGCGGGTGCCGGAAACGGTGCCGTTGATGCCTTCCTCGGCGATCAGCAAGGTGCCTTTGATGCCGTTGTCGAGCATCGCCTTGAGCAGGGGCTCACGCAGCTCGACGTAATCTTCCAGGGTGACGAACTTATACAGTGCCGCCACGACAATCGGTGGTGTCATGGGTATCTCTCCAGGTGGCTACCCTCGCAAAGGGTGAACCGGATGCGAAAAAAAACGCGCCGGGTGAGCGGCGCGTTGCGGATTCTAGCAAAAACACTGTGGCTTTAGGAGCGACAGCCTTTGTGGCGAGGGAGCTTGCTCCCGCTGGGGTGCGCAGCAGCCCCGAAAGCTGATCGGGATCAGCCTGACACACCGCGTTGATTGGCTCGGGGGCCGCTGCGCAGCCCAGCGGGAGCAAGCTCCCTCGCCACGAAAAGCATTTGCCACAAATATCAGTGCTTGCTGCCACCGGCACAGGTCGGCGAAGCCGGGGCTGCCTCGACCTCGGCCCATTCTTCAGGCGTGTAGGTGTGCAGCGCCAGCGCATGGAACTCGCCCATCAGCTCACCCAGCGTGCCGTAGACCTTCTGGTGCCGCTTGACCCGATTGAGCCCCTCGAACTGCTGGCTGACCACCACTGCCTTGTAGTGGGTCTCAAGCCCTCGGCTGTGCATGTGGCTTTCATCGAGCACTTGCAGGTGCTCGGGCTGCAGCAGCCCGAGGGTCGATTCAATGCGTTGTTGCATGCTCATGCCAGGGCTCCGCTTATGGCTTTTTCTTGGCCGGGGCGGCGGCTTTCGGCTCGAGCTCGGCGGTCATGTCGGCCAGCAGCTTGTTGACCACCGGCACTGCGCTTTCCAGTTTGGCCTGGGTCAGTTGCGCCGATTGCTGGGTCAGCTGCGGCATTTTTTCCAGGACTTTTTTGCCCAGGGGAGACTGATAGAAGGACACCAGGTCCTTGAGCTCCGATTCGCTGAAGTTGGAGGTGTAGAGCTTGACCATGTCCGGCTTGAGCTTGTTCCAGCCGATCGCCTGGTCCAAGGCGGCGTTGGCTTTGGCCTGGTAGGTTTCCAGGGTGGCTTTTTTCGACTCGGGCGCTTTCGTCTGTTCAAAGCGCTGGGCAAACATCTGCTGGACTTGCATGTACACCGGGGTACCCAGCTTGTCAGCGTGGGCCAGGGTCAGGAACGCTTCGGCACTGGCGTTGTGGCTGGCGGTATCGGCAAGAACAGGGCCGCTGGCACACACCAGAGCAACTGCGGTACAGATGGCACGAAGACGGGTCATCGAGTTTCCTTTTCTAACAGGCGAGGTAAAACCCCAAGGGCGACCATTCTGCGCCTAAAAAACGCCGGGGCTCAACCCTGGACTTGGCTCGACTGATTGACGGGCCGAACCGGCCAGCCCTAGATTGAGGGAACCGGTGACGCCCGTCAGGGCCTAAACTGCGCACTCAGCCCTACAGGAGTTTGACCCGATGAGCCGTATCGAAACCGACAGCCTTGGCCAGGTTGAAGTCCCGGATGAAGCCTATTGGGGCGCCCAGACACAGCGCTCGATGATCAACTTTGCCATTGGTAATGAACGCATGCCGCTGTCGGTGCTGCATGCCCTGGCGCTGGTCAAGAAAGCCGCCGCGCGGGTCAACGACCGCAATGGCGACTTGCCCGCCGACATCGCCCGCCTGATCGAACAGGCGGCCGACGAGGTGCTGGCCGGCCAGCATGACGATCAGTTTCCGCTGGTGGTCTGGCAGACCGGCAGCGGGACCCAGAGCAACATGAACGTCAACGAGGTGATCGCCGGGCGTGCCAATGAATTGGCCGGCAACCCCCGTGGCGGCAAGAGCCCGGTGCACCCCAACGACCACGTCAACCGGTCCCAGAGCTCCAACGACTGCTTCCCCACCGCCATGCATATCGCCGCCGCCCAGGCCGTGTACCAGCAACTGCTGCCGGCCATCAGCGAGTTGTCCGGCGGCCTCGCGGAACTGGCGGCGCGCCACATGAAACTGGTCAAGACCGGTCGCACCCACATGATGGATGCCACGCCGATCACATTCGGCCAGGAACTGTCCGCCTTCATTGCCCAACTCGACTACGCCGAGCGGGCGATCCGCGCTTCGTTGCCGGCGGTCTGCGAGTTGGCCCAGGGTGGCACGGCGGTCGGGACCGGGCTCAATTCGCCGCACGGTTTCGGCGAAGCGATCGCTGCTGAACTCGCGGCACTGTCCGGCCTGCCGTTTGTCACCGCACCGAACAAGTTCGCCGCACTGGCCGGTCATGAACCGCTGACCACGTTGTCCGGTGCGTTGAAAACCCTCGCCGTGACGCTGATGAAGATCGCCAACGACCTGCGCCTGCTCGGCTCCGGGCCACGGGCGGGATTTGCCGAGGTGAAACTGCCGGCCAACGAACCGGGCAGCTCCATCATGCCCGGCAAGGTCAACCCGACCCAGTGTGAAGCCTTATCGATGCTGGCGTGCCAGGTCCTGGGCAATGACGTGGCGATCGGTTTCGCCGCCAGCCAGGGGCACTTGCAGTTGAACGTGTTCAAGCCGGTGATCATCCATAACCTGCTGCAATCGATCCGCCTGCTGGCCGATGGCTGCAGCAACTTCCAGCAGCACTGCATCGCCGGCCTCGAACCGGATGCCGAGCAGATGGCGGCGCACCTGGAGCGTGGTCTGATGCTGGTGACGGCGCTGAATCCGCATATCGGCTACGACAAGTCCGCGGAGATCGCCAAGAAAGCCTACGGCGAAGGGCTGACGCTACGGGAGGCAGCGGTGCAGCTGGGGTACCTGACGGATGAAGAGTTCGACGCCTGGGTCAGGCCGGAGAACATGCTGGAGGCGGGTGGCCAGGGCTGAGTTTTCGATGGGCTGAAATACCGCTTCGCGAGCAAGCGCTCCCACAGAGGGCTAACGCCCCAGCGCCAGGCGCTCGCGCCGGGCCCTGAGCCCGGCGATGAGCGATGGCCCCAGCGCGACCAGCGCCGACCCCAATACCACCAACACCGCCCCACCGTAGCCCAGCAGATTGATCTGCTCGGCGTGCACATAATCGGGCCACCACCAGGCGGCCATCGCCACCGCGGCGAAGGTCACCAGCGGCGTGATCGCCAGCGTCGCGCTGACCCGCGAGGCCTCCCAATGCGCCAATGCCTCAGCGAACGCGCCATAGGCAATCAGCGTGTTGAGGCAGCAGGCGAGCAATAGCCAGCCTTGCAGCGGGCTCAGTTGCAACGCTTCCAGTGGATGCACCCAAGGCGTGAGCAACAGCGCGCAGAACAGGTAGATCACCATCATCACCTGCAATGAATTCCACACCGTCAGCAACTGCTTCTGGCCAAGGGCATAGAACGTCCAGACGGTCGAGGCCAGCAACACCAACAGAACCCCTGCGGTGTACTCGCTCAAGGATGTCAGCAATTCGACGAGACGCTGATTGAAGAACAGCGCAAAACCGATCAGCAGCACCAGTAAACCAATGCCCTGCCCCACGCTGAAACGCTCCTTGAATACAAACAGACTGGCGACCAGCAACATGATCGGCCCCATCTGCACCACCAGCTGGGCGGTGCCGGGGCTGAGGCGGTTCAGGCCCATCAGGTACAGCACATAGTTGCCCACCAGCCCCAGCACGGCCATGCCCACCAACCAACCGCCGCGGGGGCCGAGCACCTTGCGGCTGGGCAAGCGTCGAGTCGCCGCCAGGTAAATGAACAGCAGGCCACCGGATACGGTCAACCGAAACCAGGTCACCGTCACCGGATCCATCACCTGTAGCACTTGCTTGAGCTTGATTGGCAGGATCCCCCACAACAAAGCGGTCAGCAGAGCAAGGAACAGGCCGTAGACCCAGCGACCGGACGATATGTGCATGCAACCCTCGAAGCCAAGACATGAACGGACATTCTAGGTCCGAATCGCTCGGCGCCACAGAGACAGTTGAAGCTTCGCCGCGGATGGAATTGTCGGGGTCGCAGCCGTCGATCGGCTGGACAGGCGCAAATCAGCGACACCACATATGCTCAATTGAAACGACCACGCAGCCCCCAATGGAGACCGAAATGCCTGGAACGCGCGCCCACGATACCGATGCCCCAAAGACGATTTTTCGCAGTGACCGGATCTGCCGGATCAATGGCGAGTTCTATTTCAATACGCGCGAAGGCACCCAGGAAGGTCCGTTCAACAGCCGCGAGGCTGCGGAGCGGGAGATACAGGCGTACATCGAGCGGATGCTGCAACTGACCAAGGTTGCCAGCTGAGCAGAAAAACCCGTGGCGCGGGGGCTT
>NZ_JBHFJB010000087.1:20627-25642 GCF_057334555.1 Pseudomonas sp. AGC41 | reverse complement strand
CGCCAGAAGGCTTGGGCGGCGCTTATCTGACCGCCTCGAACAGCCCCGTCGCCCCCATCCCGCCGCCCACGCACATGGTCACGATGCCGTAGCGCAGGCGGCGCCGTTGCAACTCCCGCACCAGATGCCCTACCTGCCGCGAGCCGGTCATGCCGAACGGGTGGCCGATGGAAATCGAGCCGCCGTTGATGTTGTATTTTTCGTTATCGATCTCCAACCGATTGCGGCTGTACAGGCACTGGGACGCAAACGCCTCGTTGAGCTCCCACAAATCGATATCGCTGATCTGCAAACCCTTGGCCTTGAGCAATCTGGGCACCGAGAACACCGGGCCGATGCCCATCTCGTCCGGCTCGCAGCCGGCCACGGTAAAGCCGCGGAAAAAGGCCTTGGGCTTGAGCCCCAGCGCCAGGGCTTTTTCCAGGCTCATCACCAGAGTCATCGAGGCGCCGTCGGATAACTGCGAAGAGTTGCCCGCCGTTACCGAGCCGTCCTCGGCGAACACCGGTTTCAGCCCGGCCAGGCTTTCGTAAGTGGTATCGGGGCGGTTGCAATCATCGCGCTCAACCACGCCGTCAACGATCTGCACCGCACCAGTGGTCTTGTCCTCGACCCGGTACTTCACGGCCATCGACACGATTTCATCGTCGAACAACCCGGCTGCCTGGGCTCGGGCCGTGCGCTGCTGGCTCTGCAAGGCGTAGCGGTCCTGCTCCTCACGGCTGACCTGGTAACGGCGCGCGACGATCTCGGCGGTCTGGCCCATCGGGAAGTAGATCCCCGGCAGCTGCTCCTTGAGCAAGGGATTGATCAGGTTGTCGGTGTTGACGCTTTTCATCGTCAGGCTGATGGATTCCACGCCACCGGCGACAATGATCTCGCTGCAGCCGGAGGCGATCTGGTTGGCGGCGATGGCGATGGCTTGCAGGCCCGAGGAACAGAAGCGGTTCAGCGTCATCCCGGCCGTGCCGATGCCCAGCTGCGAGAGCACCGCTACGTTGCGCCCGATGTTGTAGCCTTGGGCGCCTTCATTGGAGCCGGCGCCGACGATGCAGTCCTCGACGCTGGCCGGGTCGATGTCGTTACGCGCCAGCAACGCGTTGACGCAATGAGCCGCCATGTCGTCCGGGCGGGTCATGTTGAACTTGCTGCGAAAGGACTTGGCCAGGCCGGTCCGTACGCTGTCGACGATCACCACTTCACGCATCGCGGATACCTCATTGTTGTTATCGGTTCAGGAGTGGATTCGAGGATAAATCCAGCCCATAACCGAACGCGACAATCATTCACCCCGCGTATGCGCCGCCATCGGCCTATTTCTTTTTGCGCGCCTGCCTGGCAGAACGTTCGAACGCGGCCTCCAGCGCGTCGTTGAGCGTACGCAAGACCTTGACCCGGGCCCAACGCTTGTCATTCGCTTCGACCAGGGTCCACGGTGATATTTCGGTGCTGGTGCGATCAACCATGTCGCAGACCGCCGACCGATAGGCATCCCACTTGTCACGGTTGCGCCAATCGTCCTCAGTGATCTTGAAACGCTTGAAGGGGATTTCCTCGCGCTCCTGGAAGCGCTTCAATTGGGTCTCCTTGTCGATGGCCAGCCAGAACTTCACTACCACCACGCCGGCATCGGCCAGCTGTTCTTCGAAGTCGTTGATTTCACCGTAGGCCCGCAGCCAATCGGCGCGGCTGCAAAAGCCTTCGACCCGCTCCACCAGCACCCGCCCGTACCAGGAGCGGTCGAACATGGTGAACTTGCCCCGCGCCGGAATGTGCCGCCAGAAACGCCACATGTAGGGATGGGCGCGCTCCTCCTCGGTGGGCGCGGCAATCGGCACGATGCTGTACTGACGCGGATCGAGCGCCGCCGCGACCCGACGGATCGCCCCACCCTTGCCCGCCGCGTCGTTACCTTCGAACACCGCCACCAGGGCATGCCGACGCATGCGTTTGTCCCGCAGCAGCCCGGCGAAGCGGGCCTGCTCGGTGATCAACTGCTCCTCATAATCGGCCTTGTCCAGGCGTAGCGTCATGTCGAGGCTGTCGAGCAAGGTCACTTGGTCGTCCAGTGCCGGCAACGGCGCCACGTTGACCTTCTCCGGGCTGATCTTCGGTCGGTCCAGGGCCTGGCGCAGCCCTTCGAGCAAAATCTGCCCGACCGCCAGGCTGCGATAACAGGCATCCACGCCCTCGATCACATGCCAGGGTGCGTAGTCGCGACTGGTGCGGCGCAGCACGCGCTCGCCGTATTTGACGAACTTGTCGTAGGTCTGGGATTGCTGCCAGTCCAACGGACTGATACGCCAGCTGTGCAAAGGGTCGTCCTTGAGATTTTTCAGACGGGCCTTCATCTGCTTCTTGGAGAGGTGGAACCAGAACTTGAAGATCAGCGCGCCTTCATCGCAGAGCATCTTCTCCAAGCGCTCGGCGCCGTTGATCGCCTGATCGAGCCGCGGGTCCTTGAACTCGCCATGCACTCGCCCCTGGAGCATCTGGCTGTACCAGTTGCCAAAAAAGATCCCCATCCGCCCCTTGGCCGGCAGCATCCGCCAATAGCGCCAGGCCGGCGGCCGCGCCAGTTCCTCGTCGGTCTGCTGGTCGAAGGTGCGCACCTCGATCAGCCGCGGATCCATCCACTCGTTGAGCAGCTTTATCGTCTCGCCCTTGCCCGCGCCTTCGATGCCGTTGATCAGGATGATCACCGGGAAGCGGCCTTGCTGATGCAACTCGTACTGAGCTTCGAGCAACGCTTCACGCAATGCCGGCACCTCGGCTTCATAGGTTTCTTTGTCGACGACGTGACCGATTTCAGCGGATTCGAACATGGACAGCTCCTTCCAGGAATGGGGCAAGACTAGCGGATTGGATACGCCGCTGCGCAGCAGATTCCCTTCAGACGTGCCCACGCTTGCCGTGGATCAAGCATTGCCGCGCTGATCGGCTAGAATGGCCACCTTGTTTTGACCGAGCCCACCATGACGCCCATCCAGCACCACGCCCAACTCGACTGGGATGACCAGGGTCGCCCCCGCTCCCGGGTTTTCGGCGACGTGTATTTCTCCGACCGCTCGGGCCTGGAGGAAACCCGCTACGTGTTCCTTGCGCAGAACAACCTGGCCGAGCGTTTTGCCGGGCTGGCGGAGCACGGACGGCTGGTGATCGGCGAAACCGGATTTGGCACCGGGCTGAATTTTCTCTGCGCCTGGCAGCTTTTCGAAGAATGCGCACCGACCGGGGCGCGCTTGCATTTCGTCAGCGTCGAAAAATTCCCCCTGAGCCCCGAGGATCTGCGTCGAGCCCTGGCCCTGTGGCCGGAGCTCAAGCGCCAGGCTGATCAATTGCTTGAGCAGTACGTCGCGATTCACCAAGGCTTCCAGCGCATGACCCTGGCGGGCGGGCGAGTGACATTGACCCTGTTGATTGGCGATGCCCTGGAGCAACTGCCGCAGCTGGACGGACAGATCGACGCCTGGTTCCTTGACGGTTTTGCCCCGGCGAAAAACCCGGAGATGTGGACCGCCGAGCTGTTCGCCGAACTGGCGCGGCTGGCAGCCCCCGGCGCCACCCTCAGCACCTTCACCAGCACCGGTTGGGTGCGCAGGCTGCTCAATGCGGCGGGCTTCAAGATGAAGCGCACCCCGGGCATCGGCCACAAGTGGGAAATTCTCCGTGGGGTATTTCTCGGTTGGCCGGACCAGGTGCCCAAACCCGCCCCGGCCAAACCCTGGTACGCGCGCCCCGCCCCGCCGGCTGGCGAACGCCATGCGCTGGTGATCGGCGGCGGCCTGGCCGGTAGCGCCAGTGCAGCGAGCCTCGCGGCCCGCGGCTGGCGGGTGACCTTGCTGGAGCGTCACGCCGGGTTGGCCGAGGAAGCGTCCGGCAACCCCCAGGGCGTGCTGTACCTCAAGTTGTCGGCCCACGGCACGGCGTTGTCGCAGATGATCCTCAGCGGTTTCGGCTACACCCGGCGCCTGCTCGAAAACCTGCAACGCGGCCTCGACTGGGACGCATGCGGAGTCTTGCAGCTGGCTTTCAACGAGAAGGAAGGCGAGCGCCAGCGCCAACTGGCCGAGGCGTTTCCAACCGGTCTGCTGCGAATTGTCGATCGCGCCGAAGCCGAGGTGCAGTCCGGCATCGGCCTGGCCGGTGGCGGCCTGTTCTATCCCGAAGGCGGCTGGGTACACCCGCCAGCCCTGTGTCGCTGGCACGCTTCGGCGGCGGCGATTGACGTGCAGCCACATCGCGAGGTGCTTGAACTGCGGCGCGTCGACGGCCAATGGCAGGCCTGGGATGGTAAACGTTGCCTGGCCAGCGCCCCGGTGGCAATCCTCGCCAGCGCCGCCGAGATCAAACGCTTCGAACCGGCCGCCGAGTTACCCCTCAAGCGCATTCGCGGGCAGATCACCCGCCTGGCGCAAACCGCCCGCAGTCAAAGCCTGGCGACAGTGGTCTGCGCCGAAGGCTATGTGGCGCCGTCGCGAATGGGCGAGCACACCCTGGGCGCCAGCTTCGATTTCCACAGCGATGACCTGACCCCCACCGCCGCCGAGCACGCCGGCAACCTGCGAATGCTCGAAGAAATCTCCCACGACCTGGTGGACCGCCTGAACGCCGACACCCTTGATCCGCAGCGCCTCGAAGGCCGCGCGGCGTTCCGTTGCACCAGCCCCGACTACCTGCCGATTGTCGGACCGCTGGCTGACAGCCGGGCGTTCGTCGAAACCTACGCGGCCCTGGGCAAGGACGCCCGCCAAGTGCCCGATACGCCGTGCCCCTGGCTCGACGGCCTGTACGTCAACAGCGGCCACGGCTCGCGAGGTCTGATCACCGCGCCGCTGGCCGGCGAGCTGATCGCCGCCTGGCTGGACGATGAACCCCTGCCGCTACCGCGAAGCGTTGCCGAGGCCTGCCACCCGAACCGGTTTGCCTTGCGGGCGGTGATTCGGGGCAAGGCCTGACGCCAATCGACGATTTGCCATCTCCCCCCTGTGGGGGGGGGGGGGGGGGGGGGGGGG
>NZ_JBHFJB010000087.1:15497-20607 GCF_057334555.1 Pseudomonas sp. AGC41 | reverse complement strand
TCTATTGACTGTGCCACCGCTTTCGCGAGCAGGCTCGCTCCCACAAGATCCTCGTCAGTCTGAATGAGCTGCGATCCCCACCCGTCGGCTTATAACGCATCGATATAAAACTCACGGCAATCCCCCAGGTCAGTTTCAGAGTACCCACCATTTCGGCGGGTACTGTTTGACCCCTCCCCAACGGAAAAACCGGTAAGGACTTATGTGCGGATTAGCTGGTGAGTTACGTTTCGATCAACAACCTGCGGACCTTGCGGCCGTAGAGCGCATCACCCATCACCTGGCCCCTCGCGGCCCTGACGCGTGGGGTTTTCATAGCCAGGGGCCGATCGCCCTCGGCCATCGGCGCCTGAAAATCATGGACCTGTCCGACGGCTCGGCCCAGCCGATGATCGACAATCATCTGGGCCTGTCCCTGGCGTTCAATGGCGCGATCTACAACTATCCGGAACTGCGCAGCGAACTCGAAGGCCTGGGCTACACCTTCTATTCCGGCGGCGACACCGAAGTGTTGCTCAAGGGCTATCACGCCTGGGGCGAAGCGCTGCTGCCGAAACTCAATGGCATGTTCGCCTTCGCCATCTGGGAACGCGACGCCAAGCGGCTGTTCATTGCCCGCGACCGTCTCGGCGTCAAGCCGCTGTACCTGTCGCGTACCGGCCAGCGCCTGCGCTTTGCCTCGGCGCTGCCGGCACTGCTCAAAGGCGGCGATATCAGTGCGGTGCTTGACCCGATCGCCCTCAATCACTATCTGAATTTCCATGCGGTCGTCCCGGCGCCTCGCACCTTGCTGGCCGGTATTGAAAAACTGCCACCGGCAACCTGGATGCGCATCGAAGCAGACGGCCGCACCGAACAGAAAACCTGGTGGACGCTGCCCTACGGGCCACGGGCCGATGAACAGAACCTCAACCTGGAAGACTGGATTGATCGCGTGCTCGACAGCACCCGCGAGGCCGTCGCCATCCGCCAGCGCGCCGCCGTCGACGTGGGCGTGCTGCTCTCGGGCGGCGTCGATTCGAGCATGCTCGTCGGCCTATTGCGTGAAGTGGGCGTGGAAGACCTGTCCACCTTCTCCATCGGCTTCCAGGACGCCGGCGGCGAGCGCGGTGACGAGTTCCAGTATTCGGACCTGATCGCCAAGCACTACGGCACCCGCCATCATCAGTTGCGCATCGATGAGAAAGAAATCATCGAACAACTGCCGGCCGCGTTTCGTGCCATGAGCGAGCCGATGGTCAGCCATGACTGCATTGCTTTTTACCTGTTGTCGCGCGAAGTCGCCAAGCACTGCAAGGTGGTGCAAAGCGGCCAGGGCGCCGACGAACTGTTCGCCGGTTACCACTGGTATCCGCAAGTGGACGGCGCCAGCGACCCGTACGCCGCCTATCGCGCGGCATTCTTCGACCGCAGCTATGAAGAATATGCCGCGACCGTGCAGCCCAAATGGCTGACGGCCAACGACGCCGCCGGTGACTTCGTCAAGGAGCACTTCGCCCAGCCGGGTGCCGATGCCGCCGTCGACAAGGCCCTGCGCCTGGACAGCACCGTGATGCTGGTGGACGACCCGGTCAAGCGCGTCGACAACATGACCATGGCCTGGGGCCTGGAAGCGCGCACGCCGTTCCTCGACTACCGGTTGGTGGAGCTTTCGGCACGGGTCCCGGCAAAATTCAAGCTGCCCGATGGCGGTAAGCAGGTACTCAAGGAAGCGGCCCGCCGGGTAATCCCGAGCGAAGTCATCGACCGCAAGAAAGGTTATTTCCCGGTCCCGGGCCTCAAGCATCTGGAAGGTGAAACCCTGGCCTGGGTTCGCGAACTGCTGCTGGACCCGAGCCAGGATCGCGGTTTGTTCAACCCGACCATGCTCGACCGTTTGCTGACCGACCCCAACGGTCAGCTCACGCCGTTGCGCGGCTCGCGGCTATGGCAATTGGCGGCGCTGAACCTGTGGCTCAGCGAGCAAGGAATCTGACTGATGAAACCCCACCCGACCCTTCACAACCAACGTCTTTTGCGCGGCCAACCACCCTCCTACGAACGCTTGCAGGCGCGCCTGGCCGAAGATGGCAGCGAACTGGGCGCCGCTCCGATCGTCGTGCATTGCGGCTGGGGCCGCTTGCTCGTCGGCCATACCTTTCCGGACCCGGCGACTCTAGCCCGGGAGCTGCTCAACGAGCAGCCCGGCGAGCGCGACATTGCCTTGTACGTCGCCGCGCCGCAGCAAGTGCTGGGGCTGGAACCGGCGCACCTGTTCCTTGACCCGTCGGATACCCTGCGCCTGTGGTTCAGCGATTATCGCCAAGCCACGCGAGTGTTCCGCGGCTTCCGAATCCGCCGGGCACAGAGTGACAGCGACTGGCAGGCCATCAACCAGCTCTACCAGGCCCGCGGCATGCTGCCCATCGATCCGCAGCGTCTGACCCCGCGCCACCAAGGTGGGCCGGTGTACTGGCTGGCCGAAGACGATGACACCGGCGCGGTGATCGGCAGCGTCATGGGTCTCAACCATCAGAAGGCGTTCAACGACCCGGAACACGGCAGCAGCCTCTGGTGCCTGGCGGTGGACCCGCAATGTTCGCGGCCCGGCGTCGGCGAAGTGCTGGTGCGCCATCTCATCGAGCATTTCATGAGCCGTGGCTTGAGCTACCTGGACCTGTCGGTGCTGCACGACAATCGCCTGGCGAAAAATCTCTACGCCAAGCTCGGCTTCCGCAGCCTCCAGACCTTCGCAATCAAGCGCAAGAACGGCATCAATCAGCCGCTATTCCTCGGGCCTGGCCCGGAGGCGAAGTTCAACCCTTACGCGCGAATCATCGTCGAAGAAGCGCACCGGCGCGGCATCGAAGTGCAGGTGGACGACGCCGAGGCCGGGTTGTTCACTCTGGTGCATGGCAGCCGGCGGATTCGCTGCCGGGAATCGCTGAGCGACTTGACTAGTGCGATCAGCATGACCCTGTGCCAGAACAAGAGCCTGACCCACAAGGTGCTGAAAAACGCCGGCCTGAACCTGCCGGCGCAACAGTTGGTGGGCAATGCCGACGACAACCTGGCGTTTCTCGATGAACACGAGCGCGTGGTGGTCAAGCCGCTGGACGGCGAACAGGGCCAGGGCGTGGCGGTGGACCTGCGGACCATCGAGGAAGTCCAGAACGCCATTGAAACGGCCCGACGCTTCGACAGCCGCGTGCTGCTGGAGAGCTTCCACGAAGGGCTCGACTTGCGCATCCTGGTGATCGGTTTTGAAGTAGTGGCGGCGGCGATCCGGCGCCCGGCGGAAGTGATCGGCGACGGCCAGCACACCATCGGTGCGCTGATCGAGGCACAGAGCCGACGGCGCCAGGCCGCTACCGGCGGCGAAAGCAAAATCCCGATGGACGCCGAGACCGAGCGCACCTTGAGTGCGGCCGGCTATGACTATGACAGCGTGTTGCCGGCGGGTGAGCATCTGTTTGTCCGACGCACCGCGAACCTGCATACCGGCGGCGTGCTGGAGGACGTCACCGCGATCCTCCATCCGACCCTGGCCGATGCGGCGGTGCGCGCCGCGCGGGCGCTGGACATTCCAGTGGTCGGTCTCGACCTGCTGGTACCGGCGGCCGATCAACCGGACTACGTGTTCATCGAAGCCAACGAACGCGCCGGCCTGGCCAACCACGAACCGCAACCGACTGCCGAGCGCTTTGTGGACCTGTTGTTTCCCCATAGCCAGTCGGCGGTCTGATTCAAATCTCTCTGTGGCGAGGGAGCTTGCTCCCGCTCGAGCGCGAAGCGGTCGCCTGGGCCCCGAGGCCTGAAAAGAAGGACCGCTTCGCGGCCCAGCGGGAGCAAGCTCCCTCGCCACAAGGTTCCCCATTCAAAACTTAACGTTCCGTGAGGAGTTTCCATGATCAGCAAAATTCCCGAACCGGATCTCGCATACCTGCAGAAGGTCTTGTTGGAGATGCTCGCCATTCCCAGCCCGACCGGCTTCACCGATACCATCGTGCGGTACGTCGCCGAGCGCCTGGAAGAACTGGGCATTCCTTTCGAAATGACCCGACGCGGCACGATCCGCGCCACCCTCAAGGGTCGCAAGAGCAGCCCCGACCGGGCCGTTTCGGCGCACTTGGACACCATCGGCGCCTCGGTTCGCGCCATCAAGGACAACGGCCGCCTGACGCTGGCCCCCGTGGGCTGCTGGTCCAGCCGCTTTGCCGAAGGTAGCCGGGTCAGCCTGTTCACCGACACTGGGGTGATCCGTGGCAGCGTGCTGCCGCTGATGGCTTCCGGACACGCGTTCAACACCGCCGTCGATGAGATGCCCATCAGTTGGGACCATATCGAACTGCGCCTGGACGCCTACTGCGCCACCCGCGCCGATTGCGAAACGTTGGGGGTGGGCATCGGCGACTATGTGGCATTCGACCCTCTGCCGGAATTCACCGAAAGCGGCCATATCAGCGCCCGTCACCTGGATGACAAGGCGGGGGTCGCCGCGTTGCTGGCGGCGCTCAAGGCGATTGTCGACAGCGGCGAGGAACTGTTGATCGACTGCCACCCGTTGTTCACCATCACCGAGGAAACCGGTAGCGGCGCGGCGGCCGCATTGCCTTGGGACGTCAGCGAATTCGTCGGGATAGACATTGCACCGGTCGCACCGGGCCAGCACTCCAGCGAACACGCGGTAAGCGTGGCGATGCAGGATTCTGGCGGGCCCTACGACTATCATCTGTCACGACATTTGCTGAAGCTGGCCAAGGAGCACGAACTGCCGGCGCGCCGCGACCTGTTTCGCTATTACTTCAGCGACGCCCATTCGGCGATCACCGCCGGGCACGACATCCGCACTGCCCTGCTCGCCTTTGGCTGCGACGCGACCCATGGCTATGAACGCACTCACATCGACAGCCTGGCCGCGCTGAGCCGCCTGCTCGGCGCCTACATCCTCAGCCCTCCGGTATTCGCCAGCGACGCGCAACCGGCTCAGGGATCACTGGACCGCTTCAGTCACCAGATCGAGCACGATGCGCAGATGGAAAGCGACACCCGGGTGCCGTCGGTGGACAGCCTGATCGGGCAGCGTTCGGATAGCTGAACCCAGCCCTTATTGATTCTTACGATGTTTTCG
>NZ_JBHFJB010000087.1:9627-15477 GCF_057334555.1 Pseudomonas sp. AGC41 | reverse complement strand
CCATCCATGTGGGAGCGAGCCTGCTCGCGATGAGGCCCACATGGGTCTACGGAACTCAGGCTAGCCGCAGCAGCGCATCCGCCGTAGCATCCGCTCTATTGTTTTGCGGAGCCCCATCATGCTGATCCCCTACGACCAACTCGAAGTCGATACGCTCACCCGCCTGATCGAGGATTTCGTCACCCGCGACGGCACTGACAATGGCGACGATACCCCGCTGGAAACCCGCGTCCTGCGGGTCAGGCAGGCGCTGACCAAAGGCCAGGCCATGATTGTCTTCGATCCGGAAAGCGAACGGTGCCAATTGATGCTCAAGCACGACGTGCCCAGACATCTGTTCGATTAACCGACCTTGCGGTCGGACAGGGCCTTTTTCTTCTGGATCCTGTCGTAGACTTCGGCACGATGAACCTCGACCTGCCGGGGCGCATCGACGCCGAAGCGCACAGTGCCGCCGCTGATCGACAGCACACGGACGGAAATGTCATCACCAATGGAAATCAACTCACCTACGGTACGGCTTAATACGAGCATGGTCTTGTCCTTAAGAGTGAATGGACATTGACCATGCACGGCCTGTTTTCCGAGCACAAGATACCGGCGGCAATTCAGTAAGCCCCTACAAGCAAAGATCCGTTGGCTGAAGGAAATGTCCTGCAAAACCCCACCGAAACGTCGGTTCACGGTCCGGAAAAACGCGGACCGAACAGAATCACGCTAGCCCCCACGACACAGAGCGCCATACCGATCCAGTCGGAACCCAGCGGTCGCACCCGCTCCACCACGACCAGCCAGCCGATCGAGGCGATGATGTAAATGCCACCGTAGGCGGCATAGGCGCGACCGGCATAAGTGGCTTCGATGCGTGTCAGCAACAGGGCGAACACTGTGAGGCTGAGCAGCGCCGGCACGACCCACCAGGCGCTCTTGCCCTGGCGCAACCACATCCAGAAGGCGTAGCAGCCAGCGATCTCGAACAGCGCGGTGAGAAAAAACCACAGGTAATTGAGCATTGTCATGTCCATCAGGAAGGCACCAATGGCGCCATCCTGAGGACACCCGGCAATCCGGTCAACTCAGGCCTGCCGGGCCTTGGCGCGCATCTTGTCGGCCATGGCGGTCATTTCGTCATACAGCAGCTGCGGATTCTTCTGTTTGACGGCCCAGGCCATGCGTCCCTGCTCGTGAGGCAGGATCATGAATTCCCCTTGGGCGACATGCTGGTAGATGTAATCGGCAATGTCCGCCGCGGTGATCGGCGAGCTTTCCAGCAATTTGCCCACCTGAGCCTTCATGGCCGGGGTCGGGCCGCGGAACGAGTCCAGCAGGTTGGTCTGGAAGAACGATGGACACACCACATGCACGTCGATTTCCTGCTGGGCCAGCTCGATCAGTAGACTTTCCGACAGCGCCACGACGCCGGCCTTGGCCACGTTGTAGTTGCTCATGGCAGGCCCCTGCATCAGCGCCGCCATGGAAGCGATGTTGATAATCTTGCCGCGGCTTTTTTCCAGCAGCGGCAGGAACGCCTTGCAGCCCTTGACCACGCCCATCAGATTGATCGCGATCTGCCAGTCCCAATCCTCCAGCGAAAGTTCGCTGAAGAACCCGCCTGAAGCCACGCCGGCGTTGTTGACGATGATGTCGATGCCGCCGAGCTTCTCCTCGCAGGCCTGGGCAAATGCGGTGAGCTGGCTGTAGTCGCGCACGTCACAACGCTGGACGAAACCCTCGCCCCCGGCGTCGCGCACTAGCCTGAGGGTTTCCTGAAGGCCTGGTTCGCTGACATCAGACAGGGCCAGGCGCCAGCCTTCACGGGCCCAGCGCAGCGCGATTTCGCGGCCCAGGCCAGAGCCGGCACCGGTGATCATCATGCGATTTTGCATAGGGAAACAGCCTTGTTGTTCCGGGAGAGATGCGCCGAGTGTAGCGAAGGACCCGAACAGACCCATGCACCATCAGATTGCTGAATGGCGAGGGCAAACCGTGGAGGGTTTTGAAAGGCAGCGTCTGGCATCAATAGACTGACAACAAAAAACATTGAATTTTTTACAGGACGTTACGGTCGGACTTAATAAGCCGCCCGGATTTAATGCATGCGCGCTGGCAGTTGAAAGTTACATCACTCCAGAACTGACCAATAAGGAAATCAACAATGGGCACTATACTTATCATCATCCTGATCCTCCTGCTGATCGGTGGCCTTCCGGTCTTCCCGCACTCCAGAAGTTGGGGTTATGGCCCGTCCGGTATCATCGGCGTCGTGCTGGTCGTGCTGTTGATCTTGTTGTTACTTGGCAAGATATAAAACACCAAGCGTAAAAAAAGAGGCCTTCAAGGCCTCTTTTTTATGCGTCGCGATTATCAGTCCGGCTTGCCGTCAACAACCCCGGCGGTGTTATCCAGCAGGCTCTTGGTCGCGGTTTGCAGGAACGCCTCGAGCTTGAGTTTCATCTCTGCGGTGTCCGGTGCGTCCGGGATGATCTCGGCATGCGGATTGGCACCCAACTGGTAGCGGAACAGCTTCGCTGGCATGGCCTTTTCTTCCGGCAGCACCAGGACTGTGTCGTCGCGAATGATCGCGGTGGTCTGGTCGCTGCCCGATGGTTTGATTACGCCAAACCCTGTATCGCCTGGCGGCAGGTTCAACAGGTCACGGCCCCAGCACTGGTTGCGCACTTGCCCACCGAGCCGTCCCATGATGGTCGGCACGATATCGACCTGGGTACCCACGGTGTGGCTGCGCTGGCCGAATTTTTCCTGGATGCCCGGGCCGATCAACAACATCGGCACGTTGAAACGGCCAAGGTCCATTTCGCTGATCTGGCGCTCGTTGCCGAAGCCATGGTCGCCGACCACGACGAACAGGGTCTCCTTGAAGTAAGGCTCCTTGCGCGCCTTCTCGAAGAATTGCCCCAGCGCCCAATCGGAGTAACGCATCGCGGTCAAATGTTCATTCAGTCGACCACGGTCGGTGACCGGCGCGACCGGCAACGGCGTCGGCAGTGCGTAGGGCGTGTGGTTGGACAGGGTCTGCAACAACGCATAGAACGGCTTGCCGTTCTCGCGCGCCTTGAGTTCGATCAGGCCACGGTCGAACATGTCCTGGTCGGACACGCCCCAGGTCGGATCGGAGAACACCGGGTTCACATAGTCATTGCGACCGATGAACGTGGTCATGCCCTGGTTGCTGAAGAAACCCGACTGGTTGTCCCAGGCAAAATCGCCGTTGTAGACATACACATCGTCGTAGGCACGCGCACTGAGCAGTTGCGGCAGGCCCGAGAGCTTGTGGCTGCCTTCCGGTGTCTGCATCAGGTATTCAAAACCCGGCAGGTTCGGGAAACACGCCATGGTGGCGAACATGCCCTGGTGGGTGTGGGTGCCATTGGAGAAGAAACGGTCGAACAAAAGGCCTTCCTTGGACAGCTTGTCCAGGTAGGGCGTTATGTTGCCCGGCGCGCCCAAGGCGCCCACCGAGTGCCCGGCCATGCTTTCCATCAGGATCACGACTACGTTCTTGATCGGCAGTGTCTTGTCGGCCGGCGGCGTGTAGTCGCGTCTTACCGCGGCAGTTCCGGCGTCGACGAGCTTGTCGTCGGGCATCACCAGCATGTCGCGCACGGTCTGCTGTGCCAGCGACGACTCGAGGGTGGCTTTCCAGACATTGTCACGGTGTTCGGACATCCGGCTCTTGGCCGCCGCCACCAACGACAGCGTACCGTTGAGGCCCAACTGGTTGGCGAAGTTCGAATTGGTGGTATAGACGTCGCCCCAACGCAGCGGCGGGCCTTGACGCAAGGTGCCACGAGCGGCGGCCACTGCCACCACCAGGCAGACCAGGAATACCGCGACGCGGCCATACCACGGGGCGATCTGACGGGTGCCGATGCTGCCGCCACTGAAAGGACCGCGCGGCCGGGTAGCACGATCGGCGCCCTTGAAGGCCAGGGCCAGGATCAGCGTGCCGCCGGCCCAGGCCAGCAGGTAACGTACCACCGGAAAACCGTACCAGAGCATGCTCATGACGGTTTTCGGGTCTTCCTGCACATATTGGAAGACCAGGCCGTTGAGGCGCTGGTGGAACTCGCGATAGAAGTCCATCTCCATCAAGCCGAGGAACAGCGCGACGCTGGACGTGACGGTCAGCCAGAAACGAAAGAACCCACGTGCCGCCATCGCCCGAACGCTGAACAGGGCCAGCAGCAGCGGAATGCACAGGTAGACCACCAGGCGCAGGTCGAAACGCAGGCCATTGGCAAACGCTTCGACGAAGGTAGACGCCGGCGTATCGAGGATCATCTCGCGGTTGTAGACCAGCAGCGCAACGCGCAGCAGGCTCAGCATGACCATCATCACCAACGCACAGAGCAACGTGTAGGCCAGGTGCGATTTGACGGTCGGTTGCAGCAGGCGATGCGTGGTGCGCTGCTGACTCAGGGCGTCCGGAATTGCCATGTCGTTTGAGGACCTATTGGAGTTGGAGTGACGAATAGAACAACGGCGCGCCCTCTGTTGGCCAGATATCCGGCCCGGGGCTTGCGCAAGTGCGCGAATGTCGCATGAACGGCTATGGCATTGCCATTAAATAACCGCTGGCGACAAAGCGCGGGGAATTGTCGACAAGACTTGGTGAAAATTTCGTTCAATGAATATCTGGAAACACAAAAGCACCCCAGCGCTCTTGTGGCGAGTGAGCTTGCTCCCGCTGGGCTGCGAAGCGGCCCCCACCACACGCGGAGGCAAATGGGTGTGTCAGGTAGATCCAGGAGGGCCGCTTCGCGCCCCAGCGGGAGCAAGCTCCCTCGCCACAGAAGCATCTCGCCTCAATTGCCGGGGCTTCAGTCGTTGCTCGGCTTGTTGATCGCCTGCAGCACATATTGCGGCATGGCGAAGGCGCCCAGGTGGATCTCGGGGTTGTAGTAGCGCGTCACGATACCGCTGCCAATGAAGCGCTCGCGCAGGGTTTCGCGAGAAAGCCTGCGGTGAGCGGTATCAGTCGAGCCCCAGGCGAACGTCATGGCGCCGCCGATGTAGGTCGGCACGGCGGCCTGGTAGAAGTGCCAGTCGGCGAACAGACCGTGCAGCCGCCCGGCGGTGGTCTGCACTTCGCCCAGCTGCATGAACGGCGTGCCGTTCTGGGTCACCAGGATCCCGCCTTCGTTCAGGCAGCGATGGCAAGCCTGGTAGAAGTTTTCCGAGAACAGCACTTCGCCCGGGCCGATCGGGTCGGTGGAGTCGGAAATGATGACGTCGAATTTTTCCTGGGTAGTGGCGACGAAACGCATGCCATCGTCGATCACCAGGTTCAGTCGCGGGTCGTCGTACGCACCCTTGGAGTGGTTGGGCAGGAACTCCTTGCACATGTCCACCACCGTGCCATCGATCTCCACCATGGTGATGTGCTCGATGCCGACGTGCTTGGTCACTTCACGGAGCATGCCGCCGTCACCGCCACCGATGATCAGCACGCGCTTGACTGCGCCATGAGCGAGGATGGGTACGTGGGTGAGCATCTCGTGATAGATGAACTCATCGGCTTCGGTGGTCTGGATGACACCATCCAGGGCCATGACCCGGCCCATGCGCGGGTTTTCGAAAATCACCAGGTGCTGGTGCTCGGTGCGCACTTCGTGCAGCAGCTTGTCCATGCGAAAACGCTGGCCATAGCCTTCGTAGAGGGTTTCCAGGTAGTCGCCGGTCGGGGTGGTCGTCATGGTCAGGTGCTCCGATCAATACGCGTTGGCCAGTGAAGGCTCGCAAAGGCGCGCATTCTACGACGCTGGGGATGACAGGTCGAACCTTCTACTGTCTGACTCCGCAACGCAGCCTTGGGGGGGGGGGGGGGGG
>NZ_JBHFJB010000087.1:0-9584 GCF_057334555.1 Pseudomonas sp. AGC41 | reverse complement strand
CCCCACAAGGGCCGGCAATGGGCTTCAGTGAAACTTCTGTCCGAGCCCCGCCGGTACGCCTTCGATAGTGGTCTCTTCCCACGGGCCGTTCGGGCTGACGGAGCGGCTCCAGCCGTTGTTCCAGCGGTAATAGGTGCGCTGGCGATAGAACGTATTGGGCTGCTTGTCCAGCACATAGACCCCGAGCTTGGCGTCCCAGTGGCTGTTGCCGCCTGGTGGTGGAGCGAAACTGGCGG
This sequence comes from Pseudomonas sp. AGC41, assembly GCF_057334555.1. Lineage (NCBI taxonomy): Bacteria > Pseudomonadati > Pseudomonadota > Gammaproteobacteria > Pseudomonadales > Pseudomonadaceae > Pseudomonas > Pseudomonas sp. AGC41. The sequence continues at coordinate 9,348 of NZ_JBHFJB010000087.1, read as the reverse complement.
AGGTGCGCGGCAGCGGCTTGGCCGGTTTGTTCGGGGTCACGGGTTTGCCGGGCGCGGTCGACGGGCCTGGTTTGGTGGTCGGCGTCGAAGGCGGAATCGGTGGCAATGGCGCCGACGGTTCCGGTGGACGCTGGACCGCACAAGCGCTCAGGCCCAGGACGAGGGTGAGCAGGGTCATACGAGCGATGGCGGTCATGGTGCGAGTTCCTGTCATTGGTCCGGACTGTCGATAATCAATTGTTGTAGCGCCGTGGTGCTGCTTGCCAGGGGCTGGCTGCGACCGATCCACTCGCCGGCGGTGGGTTGGCCGGCCCGGGAGATGCGCGCCACCAGTTGGACTTCAGGGAAGTTCGACAGTTTCAGCTGCGGCATCATCGCATCGGCGTCACCCAGCTCGACGCTGGCCGGGAGGTCGGCGACGGTCAGGCGCTTGGCCGCCAACGGCGCGGGCGGGCCGGACACGGCGCGAGCGAAAATGAACACGCTGTCGCCCGGCTGCACCTTGGCTTTGAGGGCAGGATCGAGCTCGACACGGACTTTTAGCAGCGCCGCGGCCTTGGCGACTGGCGCCTGGGCAACCTTGCCGCCATTGGCTTGCAGCTTCTCGGTGGCGCGAGTGATGCCCCCCTGCAACGCCTCCCGCGACTTGTCACCTTCGGGCAACTGCGCCAGCAGGCGGCCCCAGTAATCGATCGCCTCCTGATAGCGCTCGCCTTCGAATGCGGCGATGCCCAACAGGCCGAGGCTGGTGACTTCCTTCGGATCGAGTTTCAGCGCCTCGTCGGTGAGGGCCTGGACCTTGTCCGACCACTTCTTGCCATCGGCAAAATACTGCGCCTGGGCCCACTGTCCGAGCAGCTCGGGCTGGCGGCCGGCCAGCGCCACGGTGCGTTCGAAGATCTTCGCCGCGTCCGCCGGCCGGTCCTGCGCCATGTAGGTCCGCCCGAGGAAATACAAACCTTCGGCGGAATCCGGTTGTGCCGCCACCGCGCGCTCCAGGCGCAAGGTCATTTCTTCCATGGACTTGGGCGCCTGGGCGAATTCACGGGTCAGCTCGACCTTGTCGCTGGCGCCGAAATGCAGGTACAGCGCCAGGCCCAATACCGGCACCAACACCGCCGCGAGCAGCGGCAACGGTTTGCCCAGTCGCGATTCGCGCGGCGCCTCCGCGCCCTCGGTGTCGGCGAGCAATTCACGGGCGGCCTCGGCGCGACCGGTGTCCAGTTGCGCGGCGTTGAGCACGCCCTCCTCCCGCTCGGCCTGCAATTCGGCGACGCGCTCCTGATACAGCGCCACGTTCAACGCAGTGCGGTCTTCTTCCAATTGGGCGCGACGGCCACGCAACACGGGGATCAACAGAAAACTCAGGGCAACCAGGAGAAGCAGACCTGCGGCGAGCCAGAAATCAATCATGCTTGGTTTTATCCAACAGTTGGTCGAGGCGCTGGCGCTCTTCGACAGAAAGCGTGTCCGGGGCGGCGGTGCGCTGGACCCGGCGGCGACGCACGATCACCGCGATGACGACGAAACCACCGAGCAGCAGCCCGGCGGGGCCGAACCAGAGCAATGCGGTCTTGGACGACAGCGCCGGGTTGTAGCGCACGAACTCACCGTAGCGATCGACCATGAAGTCGATGATCTGCTGGTTGTCCTTGCCCTCGCCGAGCATGCGGAAGATCTCCTTGCGCAGGTCGGCGGCAATCGGCGCGTTGGAGTCGGCGATGTCCTGGTTCTGACACTTGGGGCAGCGCAGTTCCTTGGTCAGTTCGCGAAACCGCTCGCGCTCGGCATCGTTGGCAAATTCGTAGGTATCGATGGCGGCGTGGGCAACGCCGGCCAGGCTCAAGCCGAGAACGGCAGCCGCTAACCAGCGCTTCATGGCTTGGCCTCATCCACCAGCGCCTGATATTTGCCGGCCAGCTTCTCGCGCCAGACCTGCTCGTCGATCACCCCGATGAACTTGTCGCGGATGATGCCCTTGGCGTCGATGAAGAAAGTTTCCGGCGCCCCATAGACGCCCAGGTTCAGGCCGAGGGTGCCCTCTTCATCGCGGATGTCGAGTTGATAGGGATTGTGGAACTCGGCCAGCCACTTCAAGGCATCGGCGTTGACGTCCTTGTAGTTGACGCCGTAGATCACCACGCCGTTCTGGGCCAGTTTGTTCAGCACAGGATGTTCGACCCGACAGGAAATGCACCAGGTGCCCCACACGTTGACCAGCGCCGGCTTGCCCAGCAGGTCGGCGCGAGTCAGGGTCTTGTCGCCTTGTACCGATGGCAGGGAGAACTCCGGGAACGGTTTGCCGATCATCGCCGAGGGCAATTCGGACGGGTTCAGGTAAAGCCCGCGGTACAAGAACACCGCCATCACCAAAAACAGCGCTAGCGGCAACACCATCAACCAACGTTTCATGCCGTGGCTCCCGTCACGCCCAGGGCTTCGCGCACCCGGGTTTTCACTTTCACCCGATAACGCCGATCCAGCGCCGCGAGGACGCCGCCCAGTCCGGTGAGCAGGCCACCAAACCAGATCCAGCGGACGAACGGCTTGACGTGGACGCGTACCGCCCAGGCGCCATCACCGAGCGGTTCACCCAGCGCCACATAGAGGTCGCGGGTGAAACCGGCGTCGATCCCGGCTTCGGTCATCACCGAGTTCTGTACGGTGTAGAGGCGTTTTTCCGGGTGCAGCACGGTGATCTCCCGGCCGTCGCGAATGACCCGCACGGTGCCTTTGTCGGACGTGAAGTTCGGACCTTCGAAATGCCTGGCGCCCTCGAAAACGAATTGATAGCCGCCCAGGTCCATGGACTCGCCCGGCGCCAGCCGCAGGTCGCGCTCGGCACTGTTCTGGCTGGACAGCACCACACCGAGGGCGCAGACGGCGATCCCCAGGTGGGCGAGCTGCATGCCCCAGTAACTGCGGGTCAGGGTCGGCAGGCCTTTGACAAGGCCTTTGTGGCGGGTCTTGTCGAAAATATCCCGCACGCCCGCCAACAATACCCACGCCGCCAGCACGAATGTCGCCAGCACCGCCCAGTTGAAATCGCCATAAGCGATGCCCGCCACCACGGCCAGGGCGGCGGTGCCGAGCAGCACCGGCGTGAGCATGCCCAGCAGCCACTTGACCGGTGTGTCCTTCCAGCGCACCAGCACACCGATCGCCATCACCACCATCAGAATCGCCATCAACGGAATGAACAGTGCGTTGAAATACGGCGGGCCGACCGACAGCTTGGCGCCGGACAACGCATCGAGCACCAGCGGATACAGCGTCCCGAGGAGGATCATCGACGCCGCCACCACCAGCACCAGGTTATTGCCCAACAGCAGGGTTTCCCGGGACCAGAGGTTGAAGCCGACCTGGCTTTTCACCACGGGCGCACGCAGGGCGAACAGCGTCAGTGAACCGCCGACCACGAACAGCAGGAACATCAGGATGAATACGCCACGCTCGGGGTCCGAAGCGAAGGCATGCACCGAGGTGAGTACGCCGGAGCGCACCAGGAAGGTCCCGAGCAGGCTCAGCGAGAACGCCGCGATCGCCAGTAGCACGGTCCAGCTCTTGAACACCCCGCGCTTTTCAGTGACGGCCAGTGAATGGATCAGCGCCGTGCCGACCAGCCATGGCATGAAGGAAGCGTTCTCCACCGGGTCCCAGAACCACCAGCCGCCCCAGCCGAGCTCGTAATAGGCCCACCACGAACCGAGGGTGATACCGATGCCGAGGAAGGCCCAGGCGACAATCGTCCATGGCCGCGACCAGCGCGCCCACGCGGCATCGAGGCGGCCACCGAGCAGGGCGGCGATGGCGAAGGCGAAGGCCACGGAAAAGCCGACGTAGCCCATGTAGAGCATCGGTGGATGGACGATCAGGCCGATGTCCTGGAGCAGCGGGTTGAGGTCGCGGCCGTCCATCGGCACTTGCGGCAGGATGCGCTCGAACGGGTTTGACGTGAGGATCAGGAACAGCAGGAAACCGATGCTGATCATGCCCATCACCGCCAGCACCCGGGCCAGCATCACTTGCGGCAACTGTCGGGAAAACACCGACACCGCGAAGGTCCAGCCGGCCAGGATCAACGCCCAGAGCAACAGCGAACCTTCGTGGGCACCCCACACCGCGCTGAACTTGTAGTACCAGGGCAAGGCGCTGTTGGAGTTGCTCGCGACATAGGCCACGGAAAAATCGTCGGCCATGAACGCGTAAGTCAGGCAACCGAACGCGAACAGCATGAATGCAAACTGCCCCCATGCCGCCGGCTGGGCGAGGCTCATCCACAAGCGGTCGCCACGCCAGGCACCGAGCAACGGCACAACCGCCTGGACCAGGGAAAAACACAGGGCCAGGATCATCGCCAGATGGCCCAGCTCAGGAATAAACAGACCGGCATTCATCGATCAACCCTCCTTCACGGGAGGGGGCGCCGACTGGCCGCTGTCTTTCAGGGCCTTGGTCACTTCCGGCGGCATGTATTTCTCGTCGTGTTTGGCCAGCACTTCATCGGCCACCACCACGCCGTCGGCGTTGAGTTTGCCCAGGGCAACGATGCCCTGCCCTTCGCGGAACAGGTCCGGGAGGATGCCGCGATAGGTGATGGTCACGGTCTTGTTGAAGTCGGTGACATTGAACTTCACGTCCAGCGAATCCCCGGAACGCACCAGCGAGCCCTGCTCCACCATGCCGCCAGCGCGGATGCGCGTATCCTTGGGCGCTTCGCCACTGGCGATCTGGGTCGGGGTGTAGAACAGGTTGATGTTCTGTTGCAAGGCACTGAGGGCGAGGCCGACCGCCGCGCCGACGCCGACCAGGATCGCCAGGATGATGACAAGACGTTTTTTGCGCAGCGGATTCACTGACCGTTCTCCCGGCGCAGACGACGCGCCTCTTGTTGCAGATACCGCTTGCGGGCCAGGATCGGCGCCGCCACGTTGAGGGCCAGCACCGCCAGGCAGATGCCATAGGCTGACCAGACATACAGGCCGTGATGGCCCATGGCGAGGAAGTCGCCGAATGACGCGAAACTCATCGAGCGGCCTCCAGGCTGTTCTGTACTTCGGCTTTCACCCAACTGGCCCGGGCTTCGCGCTTGAGCACTTCGAGGCGCATGCGCAGCAGCAGCACCGCGCCGAAGAAGCAGTAGAAACCCAGCACGGTCAGCAGCAGCGGGAGCCACATCTCGACCGGCATCGCCGGTTTTTCGGTAAGGGTGAATGTCGCGCCCTGGTGCAGGGTGTTCCACCACTCCACCGAGTACTTGATGATCGGGATGTTGATCACGCCGACAATCGCCAGCACTGCGCAGGCCTTGGCCGCGCTGTCACGATTGCTGATGGCGTTGCCCAGCGCAATAAGACCGAAGTACAGGAACAGCAGGATCAGCATCGACGTCAGTCGTGCATCCCAGACCCACCACGAACCCCAGGTCGGCTTGCCCCAGATCGCCCCGGTGACCAGCGCCACGGCGGTCATCCAGGCACCGATGGGCGCTGCGCATTGCAGGGCGACGTCGGCCAGTTTCATCTTCCACACCAGCCCGACCACACCGCAGACCGCCAGCATCACGTAGACCGACTGGGCGAGCATCGCCGTTGGAACATGGATATAGATGATGCGAAAGCTGTTGCCCTGCTGGTAGTCCGGCGGTGCGAAAGCCAGGCCCCAGACCAGGCCGATACCGATCAGCAACAGGGCGGCGACGCTCAACCAGGGCAGCATCGTGCCGCTGATGCCGTAGAACCACTTGGGTGAGCCGAGCTTGTGAAACCAGGTCCAGTTCATTGCAGTTTCCATCACGGTTGCGGCGCGGCTTCACGAGCCGCCAGGTCAGCCTTCGCTTCCAGTGGAAGTGGTCAATTCCTGACCAGGCCGCATTATTATTCGCCGACGCTGATCTTCAGGCCAGCGGCTATTGCAAAGGGTGTCAGGGTTATCGCCAGGGCGGTCAGGCTCCCAAGCCACAGCAGATAACCGGTTGCCGGCATGCCTTGCAGCGCCGCTTGCAAGGCGCCACTGCCGAGGATCAGTACCGGTATGTACAGCGGCAGGATCAGCAACGCCAGCAACAGGCCGCCACGCTTGAGCCCTACCGTCAGCGCCGCACCCACCGCGCCGAGCAGGCTCAGCACCGGTGTGCCGAGCAACAGCGACAGCAGCAGCACCGGTGTGCACGCGGCGGGCAAGCCCAGCATCATTGCAAGCAGCGGCGAGAGCAGCACCAGCGCCAGGCCGGAAAAAACCCAGTGTGCCAGTACCTTGGCCAAAACCAGAAGGGCCAGGGGGTGCGACGAAAGGACCCACTGTTCCAGGGAACCGTCTTCGAAATCACTGCGGAAAAGCCCGTCCAGCGAGAGCAGGACCGACAAAAGCGCGGCCACCCAGACCAGCCCCGGCGACAAGGTTTGCAACAATTGAGTCTCCGGACCGACCGCCAACGGGAACAGGGCGATGACAATCGCGAAAAACACCAGCGGATTGGCCAGTTCAGCCGGACGTCGACATAGCAGGCGCGCTTCACGGGCAAGCAACAGGCCAAAGACGCTCATACCGCCCAGTTCCCCAGGTCAATGCTGCGATAGCCGGCGGGCATCCGGCTCAACGTGTGATGGGTCGTCAACAACACCATGCCGCCGTTGTCGCAATGCCCGGCCAAGTGTTCTTCGAGCTGCGCGACGCCCTGCTTGTCCAAGGCGGTGAAGGGTTCGTCGAGAATCCACAACGGCGGGCTGTCCAGGTAAAGTCGGGCCAGGGCCACGCGGCGCTGCTGGCCGGCCGACAACGTGTGGCTGGGCACATCCTCGAAACCCTTCAGGCCTACCGCCGCCAGGGCCTGCCAGATCGCCTCGCGACCGGCCGGCCGGTGCAAGGCGCAGAGCCAGCTGAGGTTTTCTTCCGGCGTCAGCAAGTCCTTGATACCGGCGGCATGGCCGATCCAGAGCAGATTGCGGGCCAGTTCGCTGCGCTGGCTGTCCAGGGGCTCGCCGTTGAGCAGCACCTGGCCGGCGGTGGGTTGCATCAACCCGGCCAGCAGGCGCAACAGGCTGGTCTTGCCGCTGCCATTGGGACCACTGACTTGCACCATATCGCCACGTGAGAGTCTCAATTCGAGATTTTCGAAAAGCAGCCGCAGGTCTCGCTCGCAGGCAAGGCCGATGGTTTGCAAAAGAGGACTGGTCAAGGGATCGCGGGCCTTATACGGTTCAAGTCGGCAGTGCAGCGGCCGTTAAAGTGATGCAGCATAGATGCATTGACGGCCCGTTCTACAGAGCTGCGTCAAACAATTGCAAGATTTTCGCCGCTCTTTGGAAGGCGGGCGGCATTATACATGTGAAGCCCCGCGCCAAAGAGCGCTGATTTCCCCAAGGTAAGACCGCAGATGACAGGCGACATGAACATCCCGCCGCTGCCCCAGCCCACGGCAACCACGCGCATGCCGGCGGTGACTGGCGAGCTGCTCAAGTTGCTGGCACCGGCCGAGGGACTGATCGGCCCAGGCCAGACAGCCAAGGCCGAGGTGTTGTCACTCAAGCAGGCGGACCAGGCCTTCCAGTTGTTGCTCAAGCTGACCCTGGAAAGCGGCCGGCAGGCCACGGTGCAGGCCACCAGCGCCCAGCCATTGCCGCAAGGTACCAGCCTGGCCGTGACCCAGCCGTCGGCCAGCAACCTGGCGATCACCGTGCAACAGGCGCTCGCGTCCAGTGTCGCCACCCTGACCCGCATCGACACCGCGCAATTGCCCGTGGGCACCTTGTTGCAAGGCAAAGTCCTGACCAGCCAGGCGCTGCCGCAATTGCCCGGGCAAGCGGCGGTATATCGCTCGCTGGTGAGCCTGCTCAACACCGCCCAGGCCGGCACCACCCTGGACATCGACAGCCCCCAGCCATTGCGCATTGGCACGTTGTTGAGCGCTCAGGTACAGGATGCGCAGACCTTGAAATTCGTGCCCCTGAGCAACCGCCAGGAACAATTGGCGGTCAGCCAGCAACTGGTAACGCAGGTGGGCCGCCAGGGTTCGCTGGACAGCTTGCTCACCGCCCTGCAGAACCTTCCCGCCAACGACGACGCCGGCCCTGAGCTGCGCGCGGCGGTAACGCGCCTGCTGGCCGGTCTGCCGGACGTCCAGCAACTGACTACACCCAAGGGCCTGGCCCAGGCGATGGTCGCCAGCGGCATGTTCCTCGAGAGCAAACTCCTCGCCGGGCAACCGCCGAGTCTTGCCCCGGACATGAAAGGCGACTTGCTGAAACTGATCGCCCAACTGACACCAGCCCTGCCCGCTTCCACCAATCTGAGCGCCATCATCGCCGCCAACACCCTGGCCCAGGCGCTGCCCAGCTTTGTCCGCAGTGCCCTGGGGATGCTCGGCCAGGTCAGCGCCAAGCCACAACCCACCAGCTTTCCCCTGCCCTCGCGCCAGCTGAAAGGTCAAGACGAAGAAGGTGATCTGGAACACCTGTTGCGTCTGGCCGCAGCCGCGGTTTCGCGCTTGCAAAGCCATCAGTTGTCGAGCCTGGAGCAGACCGGGCTGACCGATGACGGCCGGCTGATGAGCACTTGGCAGTTGGAAATTCCGATGCGCAACCTGCAGGACATCGTGCCGTTGCAGGTCAAGTTCCAGCGCGAGGAAACCGCTGCCCGGGAGCAGCCGGACGAGCGCCGCGAACCCCGCGAAGCGAAACAGCAATTGTGGCGGGTCGAGCTGGCGTTCGACATGGAACCGCTGGGGCCGTTGCAGATCCAGGCTCAGTTGCTCAGCGGCAGCCTGTCCAGCCAGTTGTGGGCGCAAAGGCCGTACACCGCCAGCCTGATCGAAAGCAACCTGACCGCCCTGCGTGAGCGTCTGGTGACGTGCGGGCTGAACGTCGGCGACTTGGATTGCCACCTCGGCACTCCGCCCCAGGGGCCCAAGACTCGACTGGATCAACGCTGGGTGGACGAAACCGCATGACAACCCATACCGAACCCCGCCAGGCCATCGCACTCAAGTACGACGGCCACCACGCCCCCACCCTCACCGCCAAGGGCGACGAAGCCCTGGCCGAGGAAATCCTGCGTATCGCCCGGGAAAGCGAAGTGCCGATCTATGAAAATGCCGAGTTGGTGAAATTGCTGGCGCGGCTGGAGTTGGGCGACAGCATCCCCGAGGAGCTGTACCGCACAATCGCCGAGATCATTGCCTTTGCCTGGAACCTGAAGGGCAAATTCCCCCAGGGCTTCGACCCGCACGCACCGGACGTCGAGAAGGACGTGACGGACCGCGGGGATGATTACTGACCCGCAACGACGCTGCCCCTGTGGCGAGGGAGCTTGCTCCCGCTCGGCTGCGCAGCGGCCGCAAAAGCCTGGGGC
>NZ_JBHFJB010000086.1:0-11733 GCF_057334555.1 Pseudomonas sp. AGC41 | reverse complement strand
GCGAAGAGGCCGGCACTTCCAACATCCATGGCGCCTGGCACTCCGCCTTCGCGAGCAGGCTCGTTCCCACATTCATATCTTGAGCTTATCTACCTTCAGCTCAACCCCAACTCCCGCCAGATCCGCATCACCTGTCGACGCTCCTCGACGAACTGATCGCCTGCGATCACCCCGGCGTCTTTCTGCAGAGCCTGGCGGTGGGCAGCGGAGCGATAGGCTTTGTAAGCCTCGCGCAACAGCGTGGCATCCTCGGCCGGCATCAAGCCGACCTCCTGCAATCCGTCCAGGATGCGGATGTTGTCGGTATAGCGCACCAGTGATGGATGCTCTTCGGACCACGCCAGGGCCGCGTATTGCACCATAAATTCAATATCGACGATACCTCCGGCGTCCTGCTTGAGATCGAAGGGTGCCGTGGCTTCGAAGGCATTTGGCGCGGTTCCGGCGGCGGTGGCCTTGCTGCCGAGATTATCGCGCATCTTGGCGCGCATCTCGCTGACCTCCTGGCGCAAAGTCGGCAAGTCACGCGAGCGTCCCAGTACCTGAACGCGGACTTTCTCGAACGCCTGGCCCACATCCTGACTGCCCACCAGCACCCGGGCGCGTACCAGCGCCTGATGCTCCCAAGTCCAGGCTTCATTTTCCTGGTAACGGGCAAACGCCCCCAGCGAGCTGACCAGCAAGCCCGACGCCCCGGAAGGCCGCAGACGCATGTCCACCTCATAGAGCTGTCCGGAATTGGTCTGAGCCGTCAGTAAATGAATGATCCGCTGGCCAAGCCGAGTGAAGAACTGCGCGCCGTCGATGGGTTTCGGGCCGTCAGTTTCGGCCTGTGGATCGCCGTCGTGGATAAACACCAGATCGAGGTCGGAACCATGCCCCAATTCCAGCCCCCCGACTTTCCCATAACCGACAATGATGAAACCCGGATCGCACAGGCTGCCGTCAGTGCGCAACGGCACCCCGTGCTTGGCAGTCGTCTGGCGCCAGGCCAGGGCCAGCACCTGTTCGAGAATCGCTTCGGCCAGCCAGGTCAGGTAATCGCTGACTTTCATCAGCGGCAGGCTGCCGGCGATTTCCGAGGCGGCCACCCGCAAGCGGTGCGCCAGCTTGAAATGGCGCAGGGCTTCCATCTGCTGTTCAAGATCATCCTCGGGAATTCGCGTCAGACGTTCGCGCAACTCCGCCGCGAGCTCAGGCGCCAGGGGTGGCTTGAACAAGCGGCCCTCGTTGAGCAATTCATCGAGCAACAGCGGAAACCGGGTGATCTGCTCAGCGATCCACGGACTCGCCGCGCACAGCGTCAGCAAGCGCCGCAGGGCACCGGGATTTTCTGTCAACAGCACCAGATAGGCTGAACGGCGGGCGACGGCCTCCACCAGCGGCAATACCCGTTCGAGCACCAGGTCCGGGTCGGCGTGCTCCACCGCCTGGGCCAGCAGGCGCGGAATGAACGCGTCCAGGCGCTCGCGCCCCAGGCGCTGCATGGCGCGCAGCTGCGGGCTGGCGCGCAGGACGGCGAGGGCCTTGAGCGCTTTGGGTGCATCGGCAAACCCGCCCTCCTCCAACTGACGAGACGCCGCTTCCTCGTCCTGGCTGTCTTCCCACAACGGCAACCATTCGCCGCCAACCACCACTTCGCCTTCGCCGCCCTCGTCCTCATCCGGGTCAGCGATGACTTGGCCAAAATGCCACGCCACCCGACCGCGCCAGTACATCAGTTGCTCATGGAACGCCGCCCAATCGGCGAAGCCCAGCATGAACGCAATGCGCGCCTGGTCCTGCGGGTTATCCGGCAGCATCTGGGTCTGGCGATCGGCAATGGCCTGGATCGCATGCTCGGTGTACCGCAGGAATTCATAACCCTGGCGCAATTCATCAATGACTTTGGCCGGCAAGTAGCCCTGGCCTTCCAGGATGCCCAGCACTTTCAGCAACGGCCGCTGCTGCAAGCTCAGGTCACGACCGCCATGAATCAACTGGAACGCCTGGGCAATGAACTCCACCTCGCGAATGCCGCCCGAGCCCAGCTTGATGTTGTCGGCCATGCCTTTGCGCCGCACCTCCTGCTGGATCAACTGCTTCATGGTGCGCAGCGCTTCGATGGCGGAAAAATCCAGGTAACGGCGATAGACGAACGGGCGCAGCATGTCGAGCAATTGCGCGCCGGCCATCTGGTCGCCGGCCACGACGCGCGCCTTGATCATGGCGTAGCGTTCCCAGTCGCGGCCCTGATCCTGGTAATACTGCTCCAGCGCGTTGAAGCTGAGCACCAGGGCACCAGCCGAACCATAAGGGCGCAGGCGCATGTCGACGCGGAACACGAAGCCGTCGACGGTCATCGGGTCGAGGGCCTTGATCAGGCGCTGGCCGACGCGGATGAAAAATTCCTGGTTGTCCAGCGGCCGCTTCGCACCAACGGTTTCGCCACCTTCGGGGTAGGCGAAGATCAGGTCGATGTCCGACGACAGGTTCAGTTCCACCGCTCCCAGCTTGCCCATGCCGAGGATGACCATCTGCTGCGGCTCGCCACTGCGCCGGCCGGTGGGCGTGCCGAATTGCTGGCTCAGGCGCTGGTACAACCACTGATACGCCTGATCGATGCAGGTATCGGCCATGTCCGAGAGATCACGACAGGTCTGTACCAGGTCGGCCTGGCGGGTCAGGTCGCGCCAGATGATCCGCACCTGCTGACGGGTGCGCTGGCGGCGCAGCACGCGACCCAGTTCGTCCTCGCTCTCGGCGGCTCGTACCGCAGCGGCGATCTGCCCGCACATTTCCCCCGGCGCCAGGCTGCGGTCCAGCTCACCGCTGCGCACCAGTTCCAGCAGCATTTCAGGATCCCGTACACTTTGTTCGCTGACAAAGTCACTGGCGGCGGCGACGCGGTTGAACTCGGCCCAACGCTGCGGCGTCCAGGCGGACAGCCCGTGATCGTCGTCCAGAGAGGCGACCGCCGCGCGGAACGACTGCTCGGAACGACTGACCAATGACTGGAGAATTGCCGGAATTTCGGCAAGCGAGGGCAGGCTCATGGTCTATCCTTGATCGGCGCGGGAAAGGCTGGATGTAGTGTTTTTTGCAAAGCCACTACCTGATCGACTGTCGAACAAAGATGATAAATAGCTGATTTTCTGGTTTTATTGGCAGCCGGCATCAAGTTTTTACCTGTTCGAGTTGGCTAAAGACCAACAGTAACGATTATTCTCACAACGAAGCGAGGGGCCATAAGCCGCTCATGTGTAGTTTTACTACTCGTCTATACATTCGAAAGGCTGAAACGGCCAACGATTTGTAGTAAAACTACACGCCGCCGAAACAACCTTCGGCAATCCAAGAATTTATATCGTCTGCCCACAAGGCCAGTCGCAAACTCAGGCAACCGATTCTGGTAGCCTTTCCGCCCTGGAGCAAGCCATGCAAGACCTCGATCCCGTCGAAACCCAGGAATGGCTGGACGCCCTGGAATCGGTTCTCGACAAAGAAGGCGAAGACCGTGCTCATTACCTGATGACCCGTATGGGCGAACTCGCAACCCGCAGCGGTTCGCAACTGCCCTACGCCATCACCACGCCGTACCGCAACACGATCCCCGTCACCCACGAAGCACGCATGCCTGGCGACCTGTTCATGGAACGCCGCATTCGCTCGCTGGTACGTTGGAACGCGTTGGCCATGGTCATGCGTACCAACCTGAAAGATTCTGACCTGGGCGGTCACATCTCCAGCTTCGCCTCCAGCGCGACGCTGTATGACATCGGCTTCAACTACTTCTTCCAGGCCCCGACCGACGAACACGGCGGCGACCTGATCTACTTCCAGGGTCACGCATCGCCAGGCGTCTACGCCCGTGCGTTCATGGAAGGCCGCATCACCGAAGACCAGATGAACAACTTCCGCCAGGAAGTGGACGGCAACGGCCTGTCCTCGTACCCGCACCCTTGGCTGATGCCGGACTTCTGGCAGTTCCCGACCGTATCCATGGGCCTGGGCCCGATCCAGGCGATCTACCAGGCACGCTTCATGAAGTACCTGGAAGCCCGTGGCTTCATCCAGCCAGGCAAGCAGAAAGTCTGGTGCTTCATGGGCGACGGCGAGTGCGACGAGCCGGAATCCCTCGGCGCAATCTCCTTGGCCGGCCGCGAGAAGCTCGACAACCTGATCTTCGTCATCAACTGCAACCTGCAGCGCCTCGACGGCCCGGTTCGCGGCAACGCCAAGATCATCCAGGAACTCGAAGGCGTGTTCCGTGGCGCCCAGTGGAACGTCAACAAAGTCATCTGGGGCCGTTTCTGGGACCCACTGCTGGCCAAGGACGTCGACGGCATCCTGCAGCGCCGCATGGACGAAGTCATCGACGGCGAGTACCAGAACTACAAGGCCAAGGACGGCGCGTTCGTCCGCGAGCACTTCTTCAACTCGCCTGAACTCAAGGCGATGGTTGCCGACCTGTCCGACGACGAGATCTGGAAGCTCAACCGTGGCGGCCACGACCCGTACAAGGTCTACGCGGCCTACCACCAGGCGGTCAACCACAAAGAGCAGCCGACCGTCATCCTGGCCAAGACCATCAAGGGTTATGGCACCGGTGCCGGCGAAGCGAAGAACACCGCGCACAACACCAAGAAAGTCGACGTCGACAGCCTGAAGCTGTTCCGCGACCGCTTCGACATCCCGGTCAAGGACAGCGAGCTGGAAAACCTGCCGTTCTTCAAGCCGGAAGAAGGCAGCGCCGAAGCCCGTTACCTGGCCGAGCGCCGCGCCGCCCTGGGTGGTTTCGTGCCGCAGCGCCGCGCCAAGAGCTTCAGCATCCCGACCCCGCCACTGGAAACCCTCAAGGCGATCCTGGACGGCTCGGGCGACCGTGAAATCTCCACCACCATGGCTTTCGTGCGGATCCTCGCGCAACTGGTCAAGGACAAGGAAATCGGCTCGCGCATCGTCCCGATTATCCCGGACGAAGCCCGTACCTTCGGTATGGAAGGCATGTTCCGCCAACTGGGCATCTACTCGTCCGTCGGCCAGCTCTACGAGCCAGTCGATAAAGACCAGGTGATGTTCTACAAGGAAGACAAGAAGGGCCAGATCCTCGAAGAAGGCATCAACGAAGCGGGCGCCATGAGCTCCTTCATTGCCGCCGGTACTTCGTACTCCAGCCACAACCAGCCGATGCTGCCGTTCTACATCTTCTACTCGATGTTCGGCTTCCAGCGTATCGGTGACCTGGCCTGGGCCGCTGGCGACAGCCGTACCCGTGGCTTCCTGATCGGCGGTACCGCCGGCCGGACCACCCTCAACGGTGAAGGTCTGCAGCACGAAGACGGCCACAGCCACATGCTGGCCGGGACCATCCCGAACTGCCGCACCTATGATCCAACCTACGGCTACGAGCTGGCGGTGATCATCCAGGACGGCATGAAGAAGATGACCGAAGAGCAACAGGACGTCTTCTACTACATCACCGTGATGAACGAGTCCTACCAGCAGCCAGCCATGCCGGCCGGTGTCGAGGCAGGCATCGTCAAGGGTATGTACCTGCTGGAGGAAGACACCCGCGAAGCGGCGCACCACGTCCAGCTGATGGGCTCGGGCACCATCCTGCGCGAAGTGCGTGAAGCGGCGAAGATCCTGCGCGAAGAATTCAACGTCGGCGCCGACGTCTGGAGCGTCACCAGCTTCAACGAACTGCGTCGCGACGGCCTGGCCGTAGAGCGCAGCAACCGCTTGCACCCTGGCCAGAAGCCGAAGCTGAGCTACGTCGAAGAGTGCCTGAACGGTCGCAAAGGTCCGGTCATCGCCTCTACCGACTACATGAAGCTGTTTGCCGAGCAGATCCGCCAGTGGGTTCCTTCCAAGGAGTTCAAGGTGCTGGGCACCGACGGTTTCGGCCGTAGCGACAGCCGCAAGAAGCTGCGTCACTTCTTCGAAGTCGACCGTAAGTTCGTTGTGTTGGCAGCCCTGGAAGCACTGGCTGACCGCGGCGATATCGAACCCAAGGTGGTGGCCGAGGCCATCGTCAAGTTCGGCATCGATCCGGAAAAACGCAACCCACTGGACTGCTGAGGAGAATTTTCGTGAGCGAACTCATTCGCGTACCTGACATCGGCAGCGGTGAAGGTGAGGTAATTGAACTGTTTGTGAAGGTCGGCGACCGCATCGAAGCCGACCAGAGCATCCTGACGCTTGAATCGGACAAGGCAAGCATGGAAGTGCCCGCGCCGAAAGCCGGTGTCATCAAAAGCCTGAAAGTGAAGCTGGGCGATCGCCTGAAAGAGGGTGACGAGCTGCTGGAACTGGAAGTCGAAGGCGCCGCTGCGGCACCTGAAGCGCCAGCGCCAGCTGCGGCCCCGGCGGCGGCTGAAAAGCCTGCCGCTGCACCGGCTGCCGAAGCGGCTCCTGCTCCGGCCGCTGCGCCTGCCGCGGCCTCTGTCCAGGACATTCATGTCCCGGACATCGGTTCGTCGGGCAAGGCCAAGATCATCGAAGTGCTGGTCAAGGCCGGCGACACCGTCGAAGCCGACCAGTCGCTGATCACCCTGGAATCCGACAAGGCCAGCATGGAAATCCCTTCGCCGGCTGCCGGCGTGGTGGAAAGCGTCGAGGTCAAGCTGGACGACGAAGTCGGCACCGGTGACTTGATCCTCAAGCTGAAAGTGGCCGGTGCCTCGGCACCTGCCGCGCCTGCGCCGGCTGCTGCGCCTGCTGCCAAGGCTGAGTCGGCCCCGGCTCCAGCCGCCGCGCCTGCCGCCAAGGCCGAAGCGGCTCCTGCCCCTGTTGCCGCTGCGCCTGCGCCAAGCGGCGCGAAGGTGCACGCTGGCCCAGCCGTGCGTCAGCTGGCCCGTGAATTCGGTGTCGAGCTGTCGGCCGTTGGTCCAAGCGGTCCTCACGGCCGCGTGCTGAAGGAAGACGTGCAGGCCTACGTCAAGGCCATGATGCAAAAGGCCAAGAACGCACCGGCCGAAGGCGCCACCGGCGGCGCGGGTATCCCGCCGATTCCGGCAGTCGACTTCAGCCGCTTCGGCGAAACCGAAGAAGTCGCGATGACCCGCCTGATGCAGATCGGCGCGTCGAGCCTGCACCGCAGCTGGCTGAACATCCCGCACGTGACTCAGTTCGACCAAGCCGATATCACCGAGCTGGAAGCCTTCCGCGTCGCGCAGAAAGCCGTGGCCGAAAAGGCCGGCGTGAAGCTGACCGTACTGCCATTGCTGCTCAAGGCTTGCGCGCACCTGCTCAAGGAACTGCCGGACTTCAACAGCTCCCTGGCCCCGAGCGGCAAGGCTGTGATCCGCAAGAAATACGTGCACATCGGCTTTGCCGTCGACACCCCGGAAGGCCTGCTGGTACCGGTCATCCGCAACGTCGACCAGAAGAGCCTGCTGCAACTGGCTGGCGAAGCTGCTGCCCTGGCCGAAAAAGCCCGGAACAAGAAGCTCACCGCTGACGACATGCAGGGCGCCTGCTTCACCATCTCCAGCCTCGGGCACATTGGCGGCACCGGCTTCACGCCAATCGTCAACGCGCCTGAAGTGGCGATCCTGGGCGTTTCCAAGGCCACCATCCAGCCGGTCTGGGACGGTAAAGCCTTCCAGCCGAAGCTGATGCTGCCACTGTCGCTGTCCTATGATCACCGAGTGATCAATGGCGCCGCCGCCGCACGCTTCACCAAGCGCCTGAGCGACTTGCTGGGCGACATCCGCACCATCCTGCTGTAACACCGAATGGCCCTCCCCACGGAGGGCCATTCGAAATCCGTTTTCCGAGCGCCACGCTCGTACCTCAACCCCGCCCGTCTGGCGGGGCTTTTTTTGCCTGCAATTCAAGCCAGCCAGTTGCGTCCCATCGCGAGCAGGCTCGGCCCCACAAGGAATCAGAGGAAGCTGCACGCCCATGGCCAAGACAACGGGCGGCGAGTATCGGCATGAACCGACCAACAAGGTCATCGCCAGGACAACTTCGCTCAGCTGCGAGTAATGGCCCAGAGCGTTCAAATGCCCTTTCATGGCCGTGACGGCAGTCCCTTGGAGGTCGTCGATATACCGTTGCGCTGAGCTGCGGTGGCACAACCGATGCCTCTGATCGGCCGGCCACTGAAGAAATCCCCTGGTCGGCCGATAAAAGGTTTATAGCACTTGGCCTTCATGTCTCTTGTCAGCCAGTGCCGCAATGATGCAACCTTGCGGCAATCCGTAATAACGAGGGCGTCAGGCCCGGCGCGATCAGCATCTTCGAAGCGAGTTTCCCTCATGAAAAGCCAACCCGATGCCGCCAGCCGTATGGCGGCCGAGGTAGTGACGCAGTTACCGGTGCCCTCGCGGCTCGGTATGCTGCGTTTCGAACGGCTGAATGAAGCAAGCTGGGCGCTGCTGTTTCTCGATCCCAACTGCGAACGTTACTTCGGCCTGCCGGCCGTCGAGCTGTGCTCGCTGGTGAGCTCACCCTACGCCAGCCTCATGGAGCCGGAAGCGCGCTATCAGCTGCACGACGCGATCCAGCAGCAATTGGCCCAAGCCCCTCATTACCAGATCCGCTACACCCTGCACACCGCCAGAGGCCCGTTGAGCCTGCTGGAAACGGGTGAAACCTACAGACAGCACAATCGCCATTTGCTGCGCGGCTATCTGCTGGTGGTGGACAGCCTGCTGCAGACCGAGCCCTCCGTGCCGGCGCTGGACCTGGAGACCCAGAACTCGCGCCTGCAGATCGCCCTGGAGCTGAACCAGCGCGCCCAGCAAGAGCAGCTCCAGCACCTGGACCGAGTGCGTGCTCAACAGGACCTGATCCTGCTGCTGACCCGCCAGCGCTATAGCGCCAACAATTCGTTGCAGGAAGCCGCCGAGCTGATTACCCGCAGCGCCTGCGATATCTACCAGATCGACAGCGCCAGCATCTGGAATCTGGAGGACGGCAAGCTGCTGCCGATCTCGGCCTATAACCGCGCCTCCCAGGACTATTTTCTGCCGCAAGTGATCAATGCCAGCGAGTTTCCAACCTACATGGAAGCCTTGCAGACCTGCCGCGCCATTGATGCCCACAACGCGATGCGCGACCCGCGCACCCGCGAGATGGCCGAGAACCTGCGCGCCCGCGACGTCAACGCGATCCTCGACGCCAGTATCCGTATCGACGGCCAGGTGGTAGGCGTCCTGTGCCTTGAGCAAGTAGGCGTCACCCGCGCCTGGCAATCGGATGAAATCGCCTTCGCCGGCGAACTGGCGGACCAGTTCGCCCAGGTCATCAACAACCACAACCGGCGCACCGCCACCAGTGCCCTGCACTTGTTCCAGCGCGCGGTGGAACAGAGCGCCAACGCGTTCCTGCTGGTCAACTGCGACGGCGTGGTGGAATACGTCAACCCGAGCTTCACCGCCATCACTCAGTACACTACTGAAGAAGTCCACGGTCAGCGCCTGTCCGAGCTGCCGGCCCTGGAGAATCTCAGCGAACTGCTCTTCGACGCACCGTCGGCCCTGGCCCAGAGCAACAGCTGGCAAGGCGAATTCAAGAGCCGGCGCAAAAACCTCGAGCCCTACTGGGGCCAGCTGTCGATTTCCAAGGTCTATGGCGACAACCGCGAACTGACCCACTACATCGGCATCTACGAAGACATCACCCAGACCAAACTGGCCCAGCAGCGCATCGAACGCCTGGCCTACACCGACAACCTGACCAACCTGGGCAACCGCCCGGCGTTCATTCGCAATCTCGATGAACGCTTCGCCCGGGACAGCGACTCGCCTATCAGCCTGCTGCTGGTGGACATCGACAACTTCAAGCGCATCAACGACAGCCTCGGCCACCAGACCGGCGACAAGCTGCTGATCAGCCTGGCCCGACGCCTGCGCAACAGCCTGAGCCCAAGCGGCAGCCTGGCGCGGTTCGCCAGTAACGAGTTCGCCGTGCTGCTGGATGACACCGGCCTGGAAGCCGGCCAGCAGATCGCCAGCCAGCTGCTGATGACGCTCGACAAGCCGATGTTCGTCGATAACCAACTGATCAGCGTGACCGGCTCGGTCGGCCTCGCCTGCGCACCGTTGCATGGGCGTGACCCGCAGACGCTGATGCGCAACGCCGGTCTCGCCCTGCACAAGGCCAAGGCCAACGGCAAGCATCAGGTTCAGGTATTCACCGAGGCGCTGAATGCCGAGGCCAGCTACAAGCTGTTCGTGGAAAACAACCTGCGCCGCGCCCTGACCCAGAATGAGCTGGACGTTTTCTACCAGCCCAAGCTGTGCCTGCGCAGCGGCCGCCTGCTGGGCATGGAGGCGCTGCTGCGCTGGAACCACCCGGAAAAAGGCATGATCCGTCCGGACCAGTTCATCAGCGTGGCCGAGGAAACCGGCCTGATCATCCCTATCGGCAAATGGATCGCCCGCCAGGCTTGTCGCATGAGCAAGCAATTGACCGCCGCTGGCCTGGGTAACCTGCAGGTGGCGATCAACCTGTCGCCCAAGCAGTTCTCCGACCCGGACCTGGTGGCCTCGATCGCCAGCATCCTCAAGGAAGAGCAACTGCCGGCACGCTTGCTGGAGCTGGAGCTGACCGAAGGCTTGCTGCTTGAAGCCACCGAAGACACGCACCTGCAGCTCGACCAACTCAAGCGCCTGGGCCTGACCCTGGCCATGGATGATTTCGGTACCGGTTATTCATCCCTGAGCTACCTGAAGAAATTCCCGATCGACATCATCAAGATCGATCGCAGCTTCATCCATGAGATCCCGGACAACCAGGACGACATGGAAATCACCTCCGCCGTGATCGCCATGGCCCACAACCTGAAACTCAAGGTCGTCGCCGAAGGCATCGAGACCGCCCAGCAGCTGGCGTTCCTGCGTCGCCACCGCTGCGACGTGGGCCAGGGCTATCTGTTCGACCGGCCGATTCCCGGTGCAGAGCTGGTCGAGAAGCTCAAGCGCTACCCGCGCGGCCCTCTTGTCTGACAGCCGCTTATAGCGATCCGCGGCTTTTCTGAGGCACACTGACGGTCAATTTCGCTCAATTCAATCTGACTGAGAGGACTGATGATGGTCTTGCGCTCGGAAATCCTGGTGAACAAAAACGTGCTTCCTACTCCTGATCAAGCTCTCCCCGGCCGTGAAACCCCGATGACCGTGCCGGAAAAACACTTCGTCCTCGACGCGCCATTGCTGGGCCCGTTCGTGACCAATGTGGATTTCGCGATTTTCGGCCTGGGTTGTTTCTGGGGCGCGGAGCGCAAGTTCTGGCAACGCGAAGGCGTGGTCAGCACGGCGGTGGGTTACGCGGGTGGCTTTACACCCAATCCGACTTACGAAGAGGTCTGCTCGGGCCTGACCGGCCACAGCGAAGTGGTGCTGGTAGTCTACGAGCCGGAGAAAGTCAGCTACAACGAACTGCTGGCGATGTTCTGGGAATTGCACAACCCGACCCAGGGCATGCGCCAGGGCAACGACATCGGCACCCAGTACCGCTCGGTGATCTACTGCACCACGCGCGAGCAGCTGGAAGCGGCGAAAAAGAGCAAGGAAGTATTCCAGGCTGAACTGACCAAGGCCGGGCTGGGAGAAATCACCACCGAAATCGACGAAGCGCCGACCTTCTACTTTGCCGAGGCGTATCACCAGCAATACCTGGCGAAGAACCCTGAAGGTTATTGCGGCATTGGCGGTACAGGCGTGACCTGCCCGATCTGACCATTCTAAAAGCTTCGCGAGCAGGCTCGCTCCCACAATGGCCGGGGTCGAACCTATAGGG
>NZ_JBHFJB010000085.1:0-15083 GCF_057334555.1 Pseudomonas sp. AGC41 | reverse complement strand
GCTCCCACAGGATGAGCAAACAGTCGTTCAAAGCGTGCCCGTGACCTTGTCCGATTCATCAGGGCGCAACGTCAGCACCGAAAAACCGGACGCCGTGACGGCTACGGTATGCTCGAACTGCGCGGAGAGCGCCCCGTCCCGGGTCACCACGGTCCAGCCGTCGGCTTCGGTCCTGACGTCCGATGTGCCCTGGTTGAGCATCGGTTCGATGGTGAAGACCATGCCCTCGCGCAGGACCAGGCCCGTTCCCGGTTTGCCGAAATGCAACACCTGGGGTTCCTCGTGCATTTGCCGGCCGATGCCGTGGCCGCAATATTCACGGACCACCGAATAACCGTTGCGTGTCGCATGGCCTTGGATGGCCGCGCCGATGTCGCCCAGGCGCGCGCCCGGGCGGACGGCCCGGATTCCCTTCCACATGGCTTCGTAGGTGACCTGGACCAGCTTGCTCGCGGCTGGGTCGACGTTGCCGATCAGGTACGTCTTGCTCGAGTCCGCGATATAGCCGTTCTTCTCCAGAGTGATGTCGAGGTTGACGATGTCACCGTCCTGAAGCACCCGCGAGCGCGAGGGCACGCCATGGCAAACCACTTCGTTGATCGAGCAATTAAGCACGAAGCCGTACCCGTACTGTCCCTTGCTGGCCGGGCGCGCGTGTAGCTCACGGACGATGAAGTCCTCGACCATTGCATCGATCTGCAGCGTTGACAGCCCGATCAAATTGGTTCGATCCAGCCGTTCGAACACCAAAGCGAGCAGTCGGCCGGACTCGGCCATCAGCGCCAGTTCTTCGGGTCGCTTGATCATTGCCAGCTCGCCTCCAGAGGTTGCGCGGTAACGCCGGCGTCGCTGAGTTCGCGCTGGATGATCTCGTTGAAACTGAGGGTAGGGTTGGTCTCGCACAGCATGCCGACCTTGATCCAGAAGGCCGCCTGCGCGTTGATCGAACGGCAGGAGACCTTGGTGGCCTTGCGTAGCTGGTCGTGAAGTTCGTCGTCGATGTTGACAATGCCCATGTGTGGCTCCATATGGTTCGTATATCGAGGATATACGTTTCATATGCTAGCGCGCCAGCACCATTCGGCAGTGATCAGCTCATGCCTGTTCCTCGACACGCAGCAAGACCCTGGTCACCCGGCGTTCTTCGACCTCCACGACGGTCATGCTCCAGCCCTGCCAGCTAAGGGTATCGCCAATCACCGGCAAGCGATCCAGCAGGCTCATCACCAGTCCGGCAAGTGTCTGGTAGTCCTGCGTCGCGTACGCCTGGAAGTTGATGTGTTCGCGAACCTGGCTGAGGTTCAGAGCCCCGCTGACGAGGAAACCGTCTTCTTGCGCAACAATATTCGGCCCGTCGATTTCACTGGCGTCGGGCAATTCGCCCGCAATGGATTCGAGAATATCGGTCATCGTCAGCAGGCCGACGAAGTCACCGAATTCGTTCACCACAAAGGCGATGTGGGTCGATTCCTTGCGCATTTGCTCCAGCGCGTTGAGGATCGTGAAGCTGTCGAGCAGGTTGATGGCTTTGCGCGCCATGGCTTCCAGATTCGGTTGACTGCCCGCCAGTATTTCCTTGAGCAGCTCCTTCTTGTGGACGAATCCCAACGGCTCGTCCACGCGTCCATCCCGAATCAACGGCAACCGCGAATACGACGAGTGCATCAGCGTCGTACGGATGTCTTCCGGCGTGTTTGCCAGGTCAAGGTGGTCGATTTGCGCACGTGGGGTCATCACGCTGCGTATCGGGCGCTCCGCCAATTGCAGCACGCCGCTGATCATGACCCGTTCGCGCCGATGGAAAACCTGTTCGGGTTCTTCGCCTTCCAGCAGGTCGGCGATTTCTTCACCGACCTCATCGGCCCCCAGTTTTTGACCGCCCAGCAGACGCAGCACCGCATGGGCGGTACGCTCGCGCATCGGCCGAAGACCTTGCAGGCTTTTCTTGCGACGCGAGCGCGCCAACTGGTTGAACAGCTCGATCAGGATCGAGAAGCCAATCGCCGCGTACAAATAGCCCTTCGGGATATGGAAGCCCAGGCCCTCGGCCGTGAGACTGAAGCCGATCATCATCAAAAAGCCCAGGCACAGCATGATGACGGTAGGGTGGCCGTTGACGAACTTTGTCAGTGGCTTGCTCGCGATCATCATCAGGCCGATGGAGAAGATCACTGCGATCATCATCACCGACAGATGTTCGACCATGCCCACGGCGGTGATCACCGCATCCAGGGAGAAGACCGCATCCAGCACCACGATCTGCGCAACGATCGGCCAGAACAGCGCATAGGCAGCGTTACCGGAACGTTGCGCCACATGGCCCTCGAGTCGCTCATGCAACTCCATGGTTGCCTTGAACAACAGGAACACACCACCGAACAGCATGATCAGGTCGCGGCCCGAGAATGTCTTGCCGAACACTTCGAACAGCGGGTTGGTCAGGGTCACCATCCAGGAAATGCTCGCCAGCAGGCCCAGGCGCATCAACAACGCCAGGGACAGACCGATGACTCGGGCACGGTCGCGCTGCGCGGGGGGAAGCTTGTCCGCCAGGATGGCGATGAACACGAGGTTATCGATACCGAGCACCAGCTCCAGCACGATCAGCGTCAGCAGGCCGAGCCATGCCGTGGGGTCGACGATCCATTCCATGGGTTATTCGCTCCCTCGGGCAGTCAAGACGAGGGAAGAGGGCTGCAACCGCGATATACGCGGCGCTGGAGCGGGGGAGATTCTGGAAAAGGTACTGGGAGGTTCCTGAAGGGTGTTCATACGCGCCTGGCAAAAATTGGGGTAGAAATCCTACAACGGTTCCCGGCATTTCATACGAAGCGATTTATTACAGGATCTGACGGAGCGGAAAAGTCACGCGCTGCCTGGTGCCGGAGCCTGGCGGCCCTGGGCAATGATCAATTTTCCCATTACGCTGAAAAGTTCCTGTCCAGGTAAAGAATCGCGCAGCGTGAAGAAAATAATTCGAATCGATGATCTGCAGGTGTTCGTGACAACCACCAGCGCCGGGAGCTTTTCCGCGGCAGCGCGCCTGCTGGATATTTCTCCGGCCCTGGCCAGCGTCGCGGTACAGCGACTCGAGGCAAGCCTTGGGGTAAGGCTGTTCGTGCGGTCTACGCGGCGGCTGCGTTTGTCAGATGATGGTGAGCGCTACCTGGCCCATGCCCGGCGGGCATTGGAGGTGCTGGAGGATGGCGAGCACGCGCTGGCCGAGGGGCGTGACGAGGTGGCCGGAACCTTGCGCTTGTCCGTGCCCTCCGACATCGGGCGAAACCTGTTATTGCCGTGGCTGGATGAGTTCCAGCAAATGCACCCCAAGGTGCTGTTGCAGTTGCGGGTCAGCGACCAGGTTGCCGATCTGTTCGGGGAGCATCTCGATGCGAGCATTCGTTATGGCCAATTGGCCGATTCGAGTCTTGTCTCGTTGATGCTGGCGCCATCCAACCGAAGGACCGTCTGCGCCTCACCCGACTACATCGCGCGGCGCGGCCTGCCAAAGACGCCGGGCGAGTTGAGCGGGCACAACTGCCTGCGTTACGTGATGGGTGAGCAAACCTACGAGCGCTGGATTTTCCAGACAGCCCATGGGCTGGAAACGGTTCAGGTCGCGGGCGATCGCATCAGCGATGACGCCGATATTGCCAGGCGTTGGGCGGTGGCGGGCCAGGGGATCGTCTACAAATCGAAGCTCGATGTGCTGGACGATCTTCGCAGCGGTCGGCTGGTGGAGATCTTTCCAGCGGAGTATGGCCAGCCAGCTCCGCTGCAACTGGTGTGTGCCCATCGAACCTCGCTGACGCCGGCGGTCCAGGTGCTCAGGGCCTTCCTGTCCGCGCGTTGCGAACGCTACATCAACGACTGAACGGGGCGCTGGTCACTTGGTGAAAAAGGCCTCACGCCTGGCGATAGCCGCTGGGTGACGCTGCGGTCCGTCTTGGACCGAGATTCTTTTTCCCGCTGACCACTTCGAAAATAGTTTTGATATCACCCACTCGCCTTGAAAGTGTCATGAGCGAAGTTAAGCCATGGGTGGGTTATATGGACAAAATCTGTCCACTTGTCAACACCGTTGCAAGCCTTATCATCGCCACAAAGAAATAAAAAAGAAGAGGGTTTTATGCGAACGGTATTTGCAGATTGTATAAAAGTCATTGTTCCTTGTGGTTCTTTGGGAGCGGGCGTTCGGGAAGAGGAAATAGCCTACGGATTGGCGGCTGGCGCACAAGTTATTGCCACGGACGCAGGCTCAACGGACAGTGGCGCGGCTTATCTTGCCCTGGGTAAATCGAAGAACAACCGAGGCGCGGTCAAGCGTGACTTGACGATATTAATGAAAGCCCAGGCGCAATCCGGAGTGCCGATTATTGTCGGTACCGCCGGTCAGGCCGGAGGCGATCTTAATTTGAACTGGACCCGTGATATCGCCCTGGAAATAGCCGCAGAGTTGGGCGTGACGCCAAAGATTGCGCTCATTTATTGCGAACAGGCCAAGGACACGATAAAGAACTTCAACGCCGAGGGTCGTATAAAACCCTTGCCGCCGCATACGGCGTTGGACGATGCAACGGTGGACGCTTGCGAACATATTGTCGCCGCACTGGGGGTGGAGCCCTTTCTCGCTGCACTTGAGGCCGGTGCCGATATCATATTGGCCGGCCGCTCCACCGATACCGCGGTCATCGCCTGTTATCCGATCTGGAAAGGCGCGCCCTGGGGACCTTCGTGGCATGCCGGCAAGACCGGTGAATGCGGCGTGCAATGTGCCGTCAATCCCACGCTAGGCTCGGGAATCCTGCTGAGTGTCGATGCGAACGGCTTTGAAGTCGAGCCCTTGAGCCAGGACAACCGGTGTACACCACACAGCGTCTCGGCCCACATGCTCTATGAAAACAGCGACCCGTTCCGGTTGGTCGAGCCCGGTGGCATCTTGAATGTAGCTGAGGCGCGTTACACCGATCTGAACGGCCGCGCTGTTCGGGTCGAGGGCTCTCGCTGGGAGGAAATGCCGTACACCATGAAGTTGGAAGGTGCCGCGGCCGGTTTGTATCAAACGATCATGCTGGTAGGTATCCAAGACCCCGATGTGCTCAAGGATATCGACGGTTTTCATGATCGATTACTTGAAGCGCTTTATACAAGGACCCGCCAATCCATTCCTGCCGCGGAACTGGGCGAGTTTCATATTTCCCTGCGCATGTATGGCTGGAACGGCGTCACGGGTGTGACGCCACCTGCCGGAACATTACCGCCGCCGGAAGTAGGCATGTTGTTTGTGGCAACTGCCGCGACGCAGGAGTTGGCCAATACCATTGCCCACGCGTGTAATCCATATTTCTTTCATTACCCCAGTGTCATGGGTAAGGAACTGCCTTCCTATGGATTTGCCTTTACCCCGGCCGATATTCCGCGGGGGCAGATTTTCGAGTTCAAGTTGAACCATGTGGTGCAACTCGAGGACCCCATGGAGTTGGTCCGTCTGGAGTGGATTGATTTATCGGACACCTCGCTGGCCGTAAAGGAGTTTGCACAATGACCAAGTTGCGTGATGTTTGTCGGCATGTCCGATCCAAGCAAGCGGGGCCGTTCTGGATCACTTTCGATATTTTTTTCAACGGCCGGGATAATTTCGAGCGTTATTCCGATTGCGCGGCGCTTTCTCCGGCGCAATTCGCGAAGCTCTATGGCACCGATCCCGAGCAGGTCAAGCACATCGCGGTGGCGAACCTGGAAATGGTCAAGATCTCCTTTCCCCGCCCAACACCCCAGGGTGGAATGGTCGAGCGCGACATGCATGCCGGCCAGCAATACGTCCGGCTGCTTGATGTGACCATCGACTGAGGCCGGTTCGCGCCTTGCTCTGTTCGCCTCATGGACGAGGACTGACCCATCCATTTACCCGAGGTAATCATGACGGATTCCACCGTTGCGATGCGGCTTGCACGCTATGCCCACGCATTCAGGAAACAGCGCCTGCCCGACGAAATCATCCACTTGGTGCGCCAGCGCTTCATCGACAGCCTGGCCTGCGTGCTGGGCGCCTACGGGGCGGCCCCGGTAAAGGCTGCGCTGGGTTATGCCGCTGCCAACCCCGCGACTACCGCCGGCGTATTCGGCTCGAACCTGCAAACGACAGCGGAAATCGCTGCCTTCGCCAACGGCCTGATGGTTCGTTTCCTCGACTACAACGATGGCTACATGGGCTTGGAGCCGGGCCATCCGAGTGACAACATCCCGGCCTGCCTCGCCGTGGCGCAAGCCGAGAGCGCCACCGGCGCCGAACTGATTTCGGCCATCGTCCTGGCCTACGAGATCCAGATGCGCTTGCAGGACGCGGCAAGCTTGAACAAGCGTGGCTGGGACCACGTCAATTACATCAACGTCGCGATGGCAGCGGCGGCTTCCAATCTGATGAAGCTGGACGTCATACAGACCGAGCAAGCCATCAATATTGCTTTGAGCGGGCACCTGGCAATGCGTCAGGTGCGCAGTGGAACCTTGTCCGACTGGAAGGGCTGTTCGGCGGCCAACGCCGCACGCAACGCAGTTTTCGCGGCCCAGATGGCGCGCCATGGCATGACCGGGCCGTCGCCGGTCTTCGAGGGCGAGATGGGGTTCTTCAAGCAGGTTTCAGGACCGTTCGAGCTGGACACGGATCGTTTTGCTACCCCCGACAATGGCGACTACGCGATACGACGCTCACTGACCAAGACATTTCCCACCAACGGCGAGCTGCACACCGCCGTCTGGGCTGCCCTGGATCTGCGCAAGCGTATCGACAACGTGAACGACATCGCTGCCATTACCATCGAAACGTCCGAATTCAACCGTCGCGTACTCGCGGATACGCCGGAGAAATGGTTGCCGAAAACCCGCGAAACCGCGGACCATAGCCTGCCCTATAACGTAGCTCGGGCTTTGCTCGATGGGGACATCACCATAGGTTCGTATTCTGCGGAAAAGATTGCCGACCCTGCGGTAATTGCGTTGATGAACAAGGTCAAGGTCATTGAAGATCCGGCGTTGACGGCGCTGTTTCCGCGGCATCTTGCCAATCGTGTCAGTGTAACGCTGGCCTGCGGCGAGCCTGTGGTGAGCGAAATGATCACCGGCCCCGGAACAGTCGAAACGCCCATGACCGATCAGGATTTCGAGCGAAAATTCCGGCGCATGGCGATCCCGCATATCGACGCGTCGGCACAGGAACAGGTGCTTGGGTTCGTCGCCGGGCTTGAGTGGCAGACCGAGTTCGATTCGTTGTTTGCGGCGATGGCTGTCGCACCCATTACGGACCAGAAACCGGCCGCACTGGGCCTTTGAGAAGCTTCGCGAGCAGGCTCGCTCCCACAGGTCATGTGTCGCGCCTGGATATTCTGGATGGCGCATATCTACTGTGGGAGCCTGCTCGCGAAGAGGCCTCATAGACAGGGAATATCTTTGCGCAGGCGCGCCGGGAGCGGCTCTCAACGGCGCCCAATGTCAGTCGCCGTTGGCAACGTCCCGGTATAACGAGCACGAGGCCGGCCCTCGTGGTGCTGGTTGTATTGCTCGCTGGCATGGGCTATCCAGCCGATCGAGCGACCGACGCCGGCCAATGAAATTTCCTGTCCACGCAGTCCCATTTTCCTGCCGATGAAACTCACCAAGAGAATGAATTCAGGCGGGTACGCAACGAGTTCCGAGGCCACTGAAAAGGCTTTCTGCAACTTCGCGAATTCACTGTCGCCATCAAATGCGGTGGTCAACGCGGTCATGAGATTGCTGGCCCGCGGGTCGTTGATCGAGTGCACATTGGGTCCGAACCCGACAATGTGTCCGTCCTGGCTGTAGCGCTGCAGGATCGCCCGAGTAGGGTCCGCGGCCGTACAGATTTCCTCGATCATCCGGCTGGCGGCTTCATTCCTTCCATAGGCGATCTTGTGGCCTCGCGCGGCGGCGAGCGCGGCGATGACCGCATAGTAGGGGGTTGCGCCGGTGGTGGCGGCAACGCGGACACTGTGCGTGGTATGGTCCAGTTCATGATCGATGCTGAGAATCAGCAGGCGCCGGATCAGATCGGCATGCGCTGGCGGGGCGCCGCAGGCCTGGGTGATGAACTCATGCAAGGGCTGGTTGCTCGGTTCGGTCGCCCCCACGACCAACGCGGCAAACCAGCGCACCACATCGGCGCCGGTACGGGCGTAACTGTCAGGAGATAGATCGAAGGCCTTGGGATTTTCTCGCTGCACCAGGGGGAACAGCGCGATGGCTTTTTCCTGAGCGGACGTGTGTTCATAGATCTTCAACAGCCTGGCAGCGTCCTTGGGTGTGCGAGGCAGCGATGTGCCGAACGCCGAAGGCACCTGCCAGATCAACTCGGCGACTTCTTCGACGGTTGAACGATCAGCCAGCTCGACGACATTGTGGCCGCGATAAAACAGACCATCGTCTGTTATCAGGGTAATCGCGCTGTCCGAGGGCGTCGCACGCTTGGCAACGTGTTTCTCTTGTGCCGGGACTTTCACCAGTCGCTGGATGTCCTCTGCCCAATAACGCCGTTTGGGCGTGCCATCGATCTTGATGGAGCGGATATTTTTGCGACTGACGTAGGCATACAGCGTCGGCAGGCTGACCCGGAGTATCGCTGCCGCCTCTTCTGCGGAGAGGTAAAGGCCTTCTTGTTCTGGCATGACGGGCTCAATCAGCTTGATGGAGAGGTGTACATGTTTATTGGATGTTCGGTCATGTAGTCAATGTGTATCGCTGCAGGATTGCAACTTTGTTTTTTCTCCAGCAGCCGCGTCCAATGTGCCTCATACAGCGGGGATGTTGACAAAAAAAATCAAGATTTACAGCGTTTCACCCCCTATGTAGATTTCGCCTGCGCAAGAGTTGTTCACATTGATTTTCGAAGATCGATAACAATAAAAACGAAAAAGGTGAAACGCATGGCTTGGTTAGGTTTCGCAATGGTCGTCACGTTTATGGCATTGATCATAAGCAAGCGACTTTCCGCTGTGACGGCACTCATTCTTGTCCCGGTCGCGTTTGGCCTGGCCAGTGGAGCAGGACCGGAACTGGGCGCGATGGTGATGAACGGCGTCAAGCAAGTGGCGCCCACCGCTCTGATGTTGATGTTTGCAATCCTGTATTTCGCAATCATGTTTGACGCGGGGCTCTTTGAACCCGCTGTACGAAAGATCCTGCGTTACGTGGGCAACGATCCTCTCCGCGTGGTCCTGGGCACTGCGCTGCTGGCCACGGTGATTTCTTTCGATGGCGATGGCGCAACGACGGTCTTGATTGTAACCACTGCGTTCCTGCCGCTTTACCTTCGCCTCGGCATGAACCCGCTGATTCTCGCGTTGATGCTGTTGTTGACCAATACTGTGGTCAACCTGATTCCCTGGGGAGGGCCGGTGGCTCGCGCCGCCAGTGCGCTTCACCTGGATGTGGCCGAGTTGTTCCTGGGGTTGGTGCCGGCCATGTTCGCGGGCCTTGCCTATGCATTTGTCGTGGCGTTCTGGATCGGCCGCAGAGAGCGTCGTCGCTTAGGCTGGACGGCCGCTGCCAAGGACGCCGAGCCGGAGGACGTCGTGTTGCCTATGACGCAATCCGAGACGCATCGGCCGAAGCTTTTCTGGGTCAACCTCGCGCTCACCGCGGGGCTCATGTATGCAATGGCGACAGGGCTGGCGCCTTTGCCGATGTTGATGATGGTGGGGCTGTCCCTGGCGCTGCTGATCAACTATCCACGCCTGGCGGAACAGAAGGCCAGAGTTGCGGCGCACTCCGAAAGTGTCCTGATGGTCATCGCCCTGATATTCGCGTCCGGTGCGTTTACCGGGATCTTGTCAGGCACCGGCATGGTTGATGGAATGTCCGAAAAGATCGTGCAATTGATCCCCGAGGACCACGGCCAATATTTCAGCGTCATTACCGCGCTCGTCGCCTTGCCGCTCAACTTCCTGTTATCCAATGATGCGTTTTTCTTCGGCATTTTGCCGGTACTGGGCGCGGCGGGCGCCGAATACGGTATTGACCCGATGCACATCGCGCGGGCCTCGGTGCTGGGCCAACCGGTTCACGCCTTAAGCCCGTTGGTGGCCGCGGTTTATCTGATCAGCGGAATCATCAAGCGTGACATGGGTGACATGCAACGCTATTGCCTGCTCTGGGCGATCGGCAGCAGCCTGGTCCTGATTGTTACGGCGGTTATTACCCGGGCGATTATCTGATTCATTAACGCGCAGCACTGAAGATTGAAGGACGCTCAAATGCGTCTGCTCACGTCAAAATAAAAATAATAGATGAGGTGGTCGATGAAATCGATTAACGCCGTCGCGATGACGTTGCTGTCGACAATGTTTTTCTCTGAAGTGGCTGTTTCGGCAACGATCAGTTATCCAGACCGGTTTCAGCATGAAGGGAAGTTGAATGCTTATCTGCGCTCGGTTTATATCAACACCCGAATATCCAACGACTTGATCGAAGATCGTTTTGGCGGTTTCCCGGACGGCAACAAACTGGGCGGCACCGGGGTCGGCGCAATCCTCGACTATAACTCCAGTTATTGGGCCGGGGTGGTAGGATTTGACGCCTCGTTGTATGGCGTGGCGATGATCGATTCGAAAGATAACGGCCGGGACTTGTTCGACGACAGCGATGGCACCAATGGCGGTTTCGCAAAAGTCGGGCAGAGTTATTTCAAATTGCGTTATGAGGGCGATGGCTGGAACGTCGATTCGCAAATGGGGCGCGGGCGCTTCGACGCGGGGACATTGGTCACGCTCGACACGCGGATTGTCCCGGGTTCCTATCAGGGAGGCCGGGCGCATCTGAATTTTACCGAGATGGGCATCGGTCCGCTTCCCGGCACGCTGGGGTTCGAAACGGCCTATATCAATCGTACTTCACCGCGCGACAGGGAAGAATTCGAGCACCTGCTGAGCCAGTCAGGCGAAGAAATAAAAGACCTGTACACCTATGGCGTCAAATACGATTTGAAGGCCATCGAACTTGGCTACGACCACGGTGTTTCCCGGGATTTCAATGAAAACACCCGGTACGGACTTACATTGAAAGCGCCTCTGGGCGATAAAGCCGGCATTGTCCTGGACACTCAATATTATGAGTTCGAAAAGGCCGGGCGAATCTGGGAGCGTGATTGGCAGGCCGGGGAGGCCGCATATGACGATGAGGCGAGCTGGTTGAATATCAACCTCGGTTTGCTGCTCGACAAACTTCGCCTGGGTGTTTCGTTTTCCGAGACCAAAGCCGAGTTGACTAATGGGCAACTCGGTTATGCCTACTTTGATCATGCGGACAATGTCGACGGCAAGATGGATGCCTGGACCCGCTCCGGCAACGACTTCAATAACGATGGCGAGCGAACTTGGCAAATCGGCGCCGAATATGACTTGAGCGGACATTCTTTATTGGGGACTTCGCTGGACGGTTTCAAAGTCATGACTATTTACAAGCAAGGTCAGTTTGACGCCACCGATCCATTCAGCGGCCGACGCACCGATGTGACCGAGCGGCAAAATGAATACCGTCTCTATTATCGCTTCGATGAAAAGGAATACGCCGGACTCTCAGTCGGCTTGATTTATATCGACTACCGGATCGACCAGGACTTTGTCGCACTGATCTCCGCGCAACCCGACAACGTGGTCAGCGGCTCGGAGGCCAGGGTGTATCTGGATTACGCATTTTGAACGCTGGACGTTTTTATCAAGAGGCCCGTGATGTTTGAACATCGCCATAAAATAGTGGTTACACAGCGGTTTTTCGACGCCATGGCCAGCGACTTTCTACACAGCCATGGCTGTGAAGTGGTAGTCGCGGAGCTGGCTCCCGGACAGGCCGATGGCGATCTGAGTGAGCGGCAACTGATCGACCTACTGGCGGACGCCGACGGTTGGATTGTCGGGCATGCCAATGTCACGTCCAGCCTGCTGGGTGCACTGCCGCGCCTGCAAGTCATTGCTCGTCGCGGCGTCGGCTACGAACGGGTCGATACGGCAGCGGTGGCGGCCGCGGAGAAGGTGGCGACCATTGCGACTGGCGGCAACGATGCCAGCGTCGCCGACCACACCGTTGCGCTGATGCTCGCCGTTTGCCGTCAACTCAAGCGCTGCCAGATGGGCTTGTCGGCCAATGACTGGTCGATTCCCCTGGGCGCTGATCTGTACCGCAAGACAGTTGGCATCGTCGGATTGGGCCGGATTGGCCGGGGCGTCCTGCAGCGCTTGTCCGGGTTTGAAGTCCGGCCGCTGATCTACACGCCTCATCCAGGCAACACCGCGGCCGACGGTAATTTTGTTGACCTGGATACGCTGCTCAGGCAAAGCGACTTCATTACCCTTCACGCGCCGCTCAATTCGCAAACCCAAGGGCTGATCGATGAGCGCGCACTGAGCCTGATGAAGCGTTCCGCGGTGCTCATCAACACCGCGCGGGGCGGGTTGGTGCGCGACGCCGATCTGCTGCGGGCCCTGCGGGAAAAACGAATCGCAGGGGCGGGGCTGGACGTCTTCGAAAGCGAGTCGGACCCGTCGCTCTTGCCGGTGACCGAACAACTGATTCAGCTGCCGAACGTGATCGTGACGCCCCATGTCGGCGCGTCCACGGTGGAAGGGCTCAATCGCACCAACCTGATCGCCGCCCAATGCGTGGTGGCGGTCCTGGAAGGGCGCAGCCCGCCCAGCCATTGCGTCATCGCGGACGGACGTCGAGCTGTCGGCTGCGAGAGCCGCGCGGATAACCGGCCATGAGTCGCGGCGAAAACCCGCCGGTGCATCCCGACCTGGCGGCCGTGGTCGGCGCGCTCCGGGAGCAGGGATTGCTGCCCGTCGTTCAGGGGGATGTGCACAGCGTCCGGGCGCATCTGGAACGGATCAATGCCTGGGCGGCGCAACGCAGCGTGCCGCTGTCCTACGAGCGCACCCTGGGCTTTGCCGTCGACGGGCGAACGGTGCCTTGCAAACTCTATTGGCCGGAAGGCGATGAGACGCCTGGCTTGATGTTCTACTGCCATGGCGGCGGATTTCGCCACGGTTCGCTCGCTGGCTGGGACGCGCCGCTGCGCCAGTTGGTGCGCGACAGTGGCCTGGCGGTGCTCTCCATCGACTATGCGCTGGCGCCGGAACAGCGCTTTCCGGTGGCGTTCAACGAAGTGGTGGCTATCGTCAGCCGGGTCATCAAGCTCGGCGCCATCACCGACTGTCCGGTACGCGGCTATGCCTTGGGCGGCGATTCGGCAGGTGCCAATCTCGCCCTGGGGACTGCGATTGCGCTGCGCGACGCAGGGATCGATGCGCTGCGGCAGTTATTGCTGTTCTACGGCAGCTATTCGCGGGACCTGACGTCCGATTCCTGGCAACGGCTTGGCGGCTACGGCGGTCAGAACTTGTCGGTCGAGACCATGCGCGCTTACTGGGCCAGTTACCTGGCCAATGACGAGAATGACTGGCGGGTGCAGCCGATCATTGCCGATTTGACGGGTCTGCCGCCGGTGCGATTGGTGGTCGGTGAACTGGATCCGCTGCTGGATGAGAACCGTGAGCTGGCGAGCCGCTTGCAAAGCGCGGGCGTGGCCACCCATCTGCAAGTGCTCGCGAACATGCCCCACGGGTTCATTCGCTTCAATGAGGTAGCTCCCGTCGCGCGCAACGTCATCGCTGCGCAGGGCCGCGCCTTGCGCAGGGCACTTTCCGCTCAGGGAAACTTTCCATGAATATTTTCCGGGTCGCATTCTTCGCACGAATTTGTCTGGGCGCTACTGTCGGCATGGCGGTAAATGCGACGGCCGGCACGCTCCCCGTCGGTGCTGCTGCGGGAGATATGGAGCTGTCGTCGTTTTATCGTTGGCCAGACGCAATGCCCGCACGGCCCGGCGCGCTGCTGCGAAGGGCGGCCATGGCGGTGCAGCCGGATATGCCTGCCGCCTCACAGGCGTTGCGCCTGCTCTATAGCTCCATCGATCAGCGCTGGCAGTCTGGTCTCGTTCCGGTCAGCGGGGCGTTGTACCTGCCGGCTGGAAATCCTCCGACCGGAGGCTGGCCGTTGCTGGCCTGGGCTCACGGCACGCTAGGCATCGCCGATGCCTGCGCGCCTTCATGGGCGGGTTTGCGAGAACGTGACGCGGCGTATATCAATCGCTGGCTCGCGCGTGGCTTCGCCGTGGTGGTCACCGATTATCAAGGCTTGGGCGGGCCGGGACCTCATCCCTATACGTTCTGGGAGGCTGAAGGACGCTCGGTCCTGGACTCGATTCGCGCTGCTCAGGCCTTCAAGCCAGGCCTGATCGCCAATCGCGTGATCCTGGCCGGGCAATCCCAGGGCGGCGGGGCGGCACTGGGCGCGGCGCTCCTTGCTGGCACCTATGCACCGGAACTGCCGATTCTGGGCGCGGCGGTCACGGCACCGAACAGCACATTCCCCAAAGGCCCCATCAAGCTGCCGCCGCGCCAGTCCAATACGGTGTTCCTGGCACTGGCGTCAGGCGCGTTGCGTGAGGACGGGCCACCGATCGAAGACATCCTGACGGCCAAGGGCCTTGAGCTTCTGGACGTCGCACGGCGAGGCTGTGCCCGGGATATTGGCCAAAAGTCCAAGGCGTTGCAGATTGGTTCGTTTGCCGAGCTGTTCACGATCACCCCCGAGGCGTTGAACGCTGCGCGCATCCCAACGACCGATATGCCCCAGGCGTCGATAGCCTTCCCGTTGTTCATTGCCACGGGCCAGGCGGATCAGACCATCACGCCAGAGCGGCAATACGCAGTCGCGGCGGCGTTGTGTGCCGCTGGCAATCCGGTGACGTGGCGTACGTATGCAGGCCTGGGGCATGACGGGGTGCTGCATGGTTCGCTGGACGACGTGTTTGCCTTTGTCGACGCATGGTTCGATGGACAGAATCACGCTTCCAATTGCTCCAACCTGCAGAAACCCGGTGCGCCAGGCGAAAGTGAAGTGGCAGCACCGTTCAACGACGACTGAGTCTGTTTCATACCAGCTCATCCCCCTGTGGGAGCGAGCCTGCTCGCGAAGGCGGTAACGCAGGCTGTGAACACGAGCCGCCACGCCAGAGC
>NZ_JBHFJB010000084.1:57807-58485 GCF_057334555.1 Pseudomonas sp. AGC41 | reverse complement strand
CCGCCCCCACAGGGGGATGTGTTGCAGCGGCTAGCGTGGGTCGACGTTGTCCAGTGCGCGGTTTGCCAGGAGTGCGCCCAGTTCGATCAGTTGCTGGATGCCCAGCGCAATGTGGCGTCGTGAGTCTTCCAGATCGAAGGCCAGGTAACCGACCATGGCGTTGGCCGAGGCGAGGGTTTCGCTGAGGTTGGCGAGCAGGGATTCGGTGTCGACGCCATTGATGACGGTGAAGAGTTGGCCGGGATCGGTTTCTCTTGGAGCGGCGGTGGCGGCGGCCGGATCGGTGTCCGGTGGGTTGGGTGTTGGTTTGAACATGGTGAATCTCCGATGCGTCAGAAGGGGCCGTAACCCTCTCGCTACCAAACGAAGGGTGGTGGCCATACGAAGGTTGGTAGACCGGGCATCGGAAGCCGGCGTCTCCGAAGAGACCCTGCGCAGGGCCACCATAAAGCGAAGCGCATGATTGCACTCACAAGAGGTGACGCTATGCACCGAAAGCCCGGGCTACCAAACCCGATCGCTGATTTTTCAACGACCGGGCCACAGTAAAGCCCAACCCCAAGGCGCACAAGCCGGCGGATTCTGGCGTAGTTGTAGGCAAAGGCGCAAGACGCGGGAGTTCGGTCCTACACAGAGGCTCGCGCGGTAAACCCCGAGGCTTTTCGTGGGGGGGGGGGG
>NZ_JBHFJB010000084.1:48930-57787 GCF_057334555.1 Pseudomonas sp. AGC41 | reverse complement strand
AGGCTTTTCGTGGCGAGGGAGCTTGCTCCCGCTGGGCCGCGAAGCGGCCCCAAGGATTTTGCGTTGAAACAAAAAACTGGGCCTGCTGCGCAGTCCAGCGGGAGCAAGCTCCCTCGCCACAAGGGGTTCAGTAAACCCAAACCTCCACCCGCCGATTGCGCACCCGGCCTTCGTCTTCATTGTTGGCCGCCACCGGCATCAGCGCGCCGAAGCCGCGGACCTCGCGCAACGTCACGCCGTATTTGACCAGTTCCCGCCGCACCGCCATGGCGCGCAATTTCGACAGCAGGTCGGCTCGCGCCGGGTCGTCCTTGAGGTCGCCAAAACCCACCAGGGTCACGCGTCGGTCGAGTTTTCCGTGTTGCCTTATATAGTCGAGTACCCGGCCGAGGTCTTGGTGGGCCTTGTTGTCCAGGCTGGCGCTGCCCTCCTCGAAGCGGAAATTCACGGTCAGGCGCTGGGCATGGCGGCTCAACGCCTGGTAACCCTCCGGCATCAGCGCGTTGGGCGTGACGGACATGGCCTGGATGGTCTGGGCGATAAACCCGTTGGCCGCGACGATGGCCTGGCCTTGTTCACTTTGGCTGAAGTCGACCAAGGCTTCGGCCCACGGGGTGGTTTGCGCTGGCGGCAAGTAGAAGAACAAGCGCCGGGACAAGGGGTAGTCCTCGGTGGCGATCAGGTTGTTCAGCGGCAGCATGGGCTGCGAGGCGCCATCGACGAGCGCAAGGGGTTTGGCCTGACGCACATAGGGCAAGCCGATGAAGCCGATGCCTTGCGGATCCTGGCTGACCGCATCGGACAATTGCTCACTGGATTCGAAGCGCTGGGCCGTAGGATCGAGCTTTTTTCCATGTCGGTTGAGTACCAGTTCCTTGAAGGTATCGTAGGTGCCGGATTGTTCGTCCCGCGCGTATAAACGGATGGCCCCGCCGACGCTGCCCACCGCTTCCCAGGTCTTTGCCTCACCGCTGAAAATGCGCGCCAGTTGCACGGTGTCGAGCTGACGCAACGGGTTTTGCGGATGCAGAATAATCGCCAGACCGTCGATGGCGATGACCTGCTCGGCCATCGGGCTTTTCAGGTCGCCGAGCGCCGACAGGTCCTTCAGTTCACCGTCCTTGATCGGTCGGGAAGAGGCTGCCAGGTCAGCGCTGGCTTGCTTGAGGGCGGCGAATCCGGTGCTGGAACCGTGGGCCGCGATGTCGATCTGGACGCGCTTGCCTTCGGCGGTCCAGCCAACGATCCGTTGCTCATTGTCCCGGCCGGTTATTTCGCTGCTGACCCTGAGCAGCCCCTGGCCTTGCATCAGGCCCTTGACCAGGGCCGGTCCCAGCGCCGCGCCGATGGTGTTGGAACCCTGGATACGCAGGGCCGGGCCGTGTTCGGGAACGGGCAAGGCGCCGGCCGATGCCATGAGCGGCAGCCAGAAGCTCATGAAAAACACAACGCACAGCCGCATGCCGGCACCTTTTGAACCAGGGAGGTGCCGGAAGATTAAGTCAGTCAGGTTGCTGAAAGATGACAGGGTTGCGACGCGGAGCGAATGACCGACCCGGTCGAATGTGGGAGCGAGCCTGCTCGCGAAAGCGCTGTGTCAGGCGCCATCATTTCGACAGGAATACCGCTTCGCGAGCAGGCTCGCTCCCACAGGAATGGATGCAGCTTTGGATCAGCTCAGTTCCAGCCAGATCGGCGCGTGGTCGGAGGGTTTTTCCATGCCGCGCAATTCATAATCCACGCCGGCATCCTTGACCCGTGGCAGCAGGCCTTGGGACGCGAGGATCAAATCGATGCGCAGGCCGCGCTTGGGCTCGTCCTCGAAACCGCGGCTGCGGTAGTCGAACCAGCTGAAGCGGTCGCTGACGTCCGGGTGCAGGTGCCGGAAGCTGTCCACCAGGCCCCAGTTCTTCAGGCGCGCCATCCATTCGCGTTCTTCCGGCAGGAAGCTGCATTTGCCGGTCTTGAGCCAGCGCTTCATGTTGTCCGGGCCGATACCGATGTCGCAGTCTTCCGGGGAAATGTTCACGTCGCCCATCACCACCACCGGCTGGTCGTTGCTGAAGCGGGTTTCCAGCAGTTGCTGCAGATCGCTGTAGAAGCGCTCCTTGGCCGGGAACTTGGTCGGGTGGTCGCGGCTTTCACCTTGAGGGAAATAGCCGTTCATGATGGTCACCGGCACGCCATTGGCATCGGCGAAGGTGCCCCAGATGAAACGCCGCTGGGCGTCTTCGTCGTCAGTCTCGAAGCCTTTGTGCAGGGTCAGCGGCGCCTGGCGCGAGAGCAGGGCGACGCCGTAATGGCCTTTCTGCCCGTGGTAATGCACGTGATAACCCAGGGCTTGCACCTCGGCCAGGGGAAATTGTTCGTCGTGAACCTTGGTTTCCTGCAACCCGATGACGTCCGGCTGGTGCTTGTCGATCAGTGCCGCCAACTGATGGGGGCGGGCACGCAGCCCGTTGATGTTGAAGGAGACGATCTTCATGGTCGGCTGTCCTGGCAAAACTGCGATGCTAGCTGACATGTCGGAAGGGAGCCAGCGTGGCGGTAGGACAAATGCACTGCTAATGTCCTCTGGCATGTAGGAATGATCGCAGCCCTGACGGGTTCGTAGTCAATAAGAGCAGGGACTCACCGAGCCTCGCCCAGGAGATCCACCACCATGCCTGACACCATTACCGCTGATATCCACATGCTCGACAGCGGCTATTCCCGCGAAGCGCGTTCATTGCTATACCAGGCCTACCGCCATGAGCCGACTTTCAGCTACCTGTTCGAATCCGAGCGCCCCGGTTACGAACAGCGGGTGCGGGCGACGGTGCGTGAACTGGTCAAGCAGCATTTCTTCCAGGACCTGCCAGCCATCGGCCTGTTGGTCAACGACCGCCTGATCGGCATCGCCCTGATTGCCCCGCCGCAGCGGCGCCTGGGCATTACCGAAAGCTGGGCCTGGCGCCTGCGGATGGTCTTGAGCACAGGGTTTCGCTGCACCCGGCGTTATCTGGATTATCACGCCGCGGTGCTGGCCTGCCTGCCATCGGACGCGGTCCATGTGCTGCCACTGCTGGGGGTTCATCCGCAGTTCCAGGGCCAGCATTACGGCGAGCAGTTGCTTGAGGCAGTCCATAACTGGTGCGCGGTGGACGAGCATTCCCAAGGCGTCGTGCTCGATACCGGCAACCCGCGCTACCTGGAGTTTTATAAACGCCAGGGCTATGAGGAAATTGGCGAAATCGCGGTAGGACCGGTCCGCGAGCATGTGTTCTTTCACGCCAACCCGCAGGTTTTACACAGCGCGACGGCATAATCGGACGAACTTTTGCGAAGCGTCCGGCTCTATCAGGCTCCCAAGCTCGTGATAGCATCCGCGCCATGAATTTCCCAGGACGAATGACCAGTGGCGCGCTCTTGCTGTCCCTCAGCTGCGCCGCGCTGGCACAAAGTGAATTGGATGTACGGGTCACACCGTCCAATGACGAGCTCAAGGCCAACGTAGAGGGCTATATCGGTAGCCTCGGTGAGCGTGACGAAGAGGCACTGCTGCGTTTCAGTCGCGGCGCCGAGGAGCAGGCGCGCAAGGCGGCCCAGGCGCTCGGCTATTACCAGCCGCAGATCGACAGCGAGGTCAAGGCTGGCAAGAACCCGCGCCTGATCCTGACCATCGACCCCGGCGAGCCGGTGCACCTGCGCAATGTCACGATCCGCGTCGACGGCCCGGCGGCCTCGCTGAAGAGTTTCCGGGTGCCGGCCAACGCCGGTCTCAAGCCGGGTGCGGTGCTCAATCACGGACGCTATGAAGACGCCAAGCGAACGATCCAGAACCAGGCCTCGCGTTATGGTTTTTTCAGCGGAAAGTTTGTCAGCCAGACGTTGCGCGTTGATCCCAAGGCTGGCGTTGCCGATGTCGAGCTGATCTACGACAGCGGCCCGCGTTACGCCCTGGGCCCGGTCAGTTTCGAGGGCGATACGCCGTTCGACGAAGACCTGCTGCAGCGCATGGTGCCGTTCAAGGCGGGCGCGCCCTACGATTCCGAACTGATTGCCGAACTCAACCAGGCCCTGCAATCGAGCGGTTATTTCGAAGGCGTGCGCGTTGATGCGGCGCCCACCGCGGCCACCGACAACGTGATCCCGGTGGCGGTCCGGCTCGACACCCGCAAGCCGCGCACCATGGGCCTGGGCCTGGGGTTTTCCACTGACGTCGGCCCGCGCGCCAAGGCCAACTGGACGCGTCACTGGGTCAATCCCCAGGGCCACAGTTATGGCTGGGAAGCGGAAATATCGGCGCCCCGGCAAAACGTCGGCCTCTGGTACGACGTGCCGCTCGACCCCCCGCTGACCGACAAGCTGCGCTACGCCGGCGGCTATCAATATGAAGAACTGTCCGGCACCGACACCCTTAGCAAACTGCTGACCGTGGGCCCCGAATGGCACAGCAAGCTGCCCAGCGGCTGGCAGCGGGTGGTGTCGCTCAAGTGGCAGCGCGAGGAATACCGCCTCGGCGACGATTCGGGCCTGAGCACCTTGCTGATGCCCGGCGTCAGCTATTCGTACCTGCGCAGCGACAATCGCATCGACCCGCACAACGGTTATCGCCTGCAATTCGACACCAAGGTCGCCAAGGAAGGACTCGGCTCGGACAACAACCTCTTGTATGGCACGGCCATGGTCAAGGGCCTGACCACGGTGTTCGACAAGCATCGCCTGTTGGCCCGCGCCCAGGTGGGCGGCAGCGCCACCAACGGCTACAAGTCGATTCCGCCGTCCCTGCGCTTTTTCGCCGGTGGCGACCAGAGCGTGCGTGGCTACGACTACCAGAGCCTGTCGCCGGAAAACTCCGAGGGCGATCGCATCGGTGGCCGCTACATGGTGGCCGCCAGCGTCGAGTATCAATATTCGGTCGCGGAGAAATGGCGCGTGGCGACCTTCGTCGACCAGGGTAACTCCTTCAACAGCGTTGAGCTGCCAAGCCTCAAGACCGGCGTCGGCGTCGGCGTGCGCTGGGTCTCGCCGGTGGGCCCGATCCGTCTCGACCTGGCCCATGCGATGGACGACGACGGCGGCATTCGACTGCACTTTTCCATGGGGCCCGAGTTGTGAATCGCGGTTTGAAAATAACGCTCCTGGCGCTCGCCGGGTTGCTGCTGACCGTCGTCCTGGCCTTGAGCATGGTGTTGGGCACGGCCTTTGGCAGCCGTTGGGCCCTTGGCCTGGTGCCGGGCCTGAGCGTGGAGAATTTCCAGGGACGGCTGGGCGGGCAGTGGAGCGCCGACCGGGTGCTGTGGCAGCAAGACAGCAGCCGGGTGGCGCTGGAACGGCCGATCTTCGCCTGGTCGCCGGCGTGCCTGCTGCGCATGACCCTGTGCATCGAACAGCTCAAGGCCGAGACAATCGCCGTGCAGTTGCCAGCCACCGCCGATGAACCGAGCAGTGGCCCGATCAGCCTGCCGGACCTGGACTTGCCGTTGGCCATCGAACTGGGCGATGTCCAGGTGGGCAGCCTGTCGTTCAACGGCAGCGAGCAGCTCAAGGGGCTGCAACTGGTGGCGCACTGGACCACCGTGGGTTTGCAGATCGACTCGGTGCAGTTGCAGCGCGACGAGCTGAGCCTGAAATTGTCCGGCCTGCTGCAACCGCGCGGCGACTGGCCGCTGAACGCGACGGGCCAGTTGACCCTGCCGGCGCCGGGTGCGACGCCTTGGGCGCTGGAGCTGAAAGTCGCCGGCGACCTGCTCAAGACCCTCAACCTCACGGCCGACAGTAGCGGTTACCTGCAAGGTCGCCTGACGGGCGAACTGCAACCGCTGGCGGATAACCTGCCGGCCAAGGTGCGCATCATCGCCGACGGCTTCAGGGCCAGCGCCGATCTGCCGGACACGCTGCTGCTCAATCAACTGGAACTG
This sequence comes from Pseudomonas sp. AGC41, assembly GCF_057334555.1. NCBI lineage: Bacteria > Pseudomonadati > Pseudomonadota > Gammaproteobacteria > Pseudomonadales > Pseudomonadaceae > Pseudomonas > Pseudomonas sp. AGC41. Next base: position 51,884 of record NZ_JBHFJB010000084.1, on the reverse strand, counting down.
ACCGGCGAAGGCGACCTGAAAAGCGGCTACCAACTGCTCGGCAAGGCGACTCTGCCCGCCGAGAAAGCGCCGGTGGCGTTGTTGCTGCAAGGCAAGGTGGACGCCAATGGCGCGCAGATCGCCGGCCTCGATCTCGACGCCGGCAACCAGCAGGCCCTCAAGCTCACCGGGCAGCTGGATTGGCGCGAAGGGCTGAACGCCGAAGCAAAAGTCGCCTGGCTGGATTTCCCCTGGCATCGCCTTTATCCGCTGATCGACGAGCCGCAAGTCACGTTGCGCAGTTTTAATGGTGAAGTCTCGTACACCGACGGCCAGTACCTCGGCAATTTCCAGGCGGCGCTGGATGGTCCCGCCGGGGCGTTCAGCCTGGGCAGCCCGTTCAGCGGCAACCTGACGCAAATCGACTTGCCGGAGCTCAAGCTCGCCGCCGGGCAGGGCAAGGCCGAAGGACACCTGGACCTGCAATTTGCCGACGGCATCGCCTGGGACACCGCGCTGCAGCTGTCATCGGTCAATCCGGCGTACTGGCTCGCCGAACTGCCCGGCACGCTGGCTGGGCCGCTGCGCAGTAAAGGCTCGATGAAAAACCAGCGCATGGAACTCGACGCGGACGTGGACCTCAAGGGCAAGCTGCGCGGCCAGCCGGCACTGTTCCAGGCCAAGGCCAGCGGCGCCGGCGAACAATGGAACCTCGGCGCATTGGATATCCGCCTCGGCGATAACCACATCTACGGTACGGGCAACCTGCAACAGCAGCTGACCGGCCAGATCAACATCAAGCTCGCGCGCCTGGCCCAGCTCTGGCCGCAGTTGCGCGGTCAGGTCAGCGGGCGTGTCGAGGTGGCCGGCACGCTCAAGGCCCCCCAGGGCAAGCTCGACTTGCAAGGCACGCAACTGGCGTTTCAGGACAATCATCTGCAAAGCCTGAACCTGGACGCGACGCTCGACGGCGCGCAACGGGGCAAAGTCGATCTCAAGGCCAGCGGTATCCGCAGCGGCGAAACCTCCCTTGGCGTCCTGACGCTGAGCGGGCAGGGCGATATCAAGCAACAGAAACTGCAGGTCGACCTGCAAGGGCCCCAGTTGAAAACCAGCCTGGCCCTTGATGGCACGCTGGATCAAGGCAGCTGGCGAGGACGCCTGACCAGTGGCGACCTGCAGGTCGGCGGTCAGGACTGGCGCCTGCAAGCGCCTGCGAAGCTGGAACGGCTGGCCAACGGTACGCTGAACTTCGGTGCCCACTGCTGGCGCTCCGGCCAGGCTAGCCTGTGCGGCGAAGACCAACGGCTGATGCCGGAGCCGAAGCTGCGCTATCACCTCAAGCAATTCCCCATCGAAAGCCTGGCCCAATGGATGCCCAGGGATTTTGCCTGGTTAGGCCGGCTCAACGCCGACCTGCAACTGGACCTGCCGGCCAGCGGCCCGAATGGCCGGGTGCTGGTGGATGCCAGCGGCGGCACGTTGCGGATTCGGGATAAAGAACAGTGGCTGGACTTCCCCTACCAGACCCTGACGCTCGACAGCCGCCTGACACCCACGCGCATCGATACCGATCTGAATTTCGTCGGCGCCAGGCTCGGCGAACTGATGGTCCAGGCGCGGATCAATCCGTTGCCAGCGAGCAAGCCGCTGAGCGGTTCGTTCCGCCTGAGTGGCCTGGACCTGTCGGTGGCCCGGCCATTCGTGCCGATGGTGGAAACCCTCACGGGCCACTTGAACGGCAGTGGCACGCTGTCTGGCGGGTTGCTCGCGCCCCAGGTCAACGGCAACCTGATGCTCAGCGACGGCGAAGTGTCCGGCCCGGAACTGCCGGTCAGCCTCGAAGCCTTGCAACTGCGGGCGATGATCGCCGGCGAAACGGTGCGTCTGGATGGCGATTGGAAGAGTGGCAAGAGCGGGCAGGGCCGCCTGACCGGGAACGTCGGCTGGGGCGAGGCGCTGACCATGGACCTGGCTCTCAAAGGCTCGCAACTGCCAGTGACCGTCGAGCCCTACGCGGTGCTGGACGTGGCGCCGGACTTGAAAATCACGCTGCAGGGCGAGCGGCTGGCGATTGCCGGCAAGGTCCTGGTGCCCAAGGGCGAGATCACCATTCGCGAACTGCCGCCGTCGACCGTCAAGGTTTCGGACGACACGGTGATCGTCGGCCACCAGACCGAAGAGGGCAAGGCACCGATGGCCATGGCAATGGACATCGACGTGATCGTCGGCCAGGAGAAGCTCGCCTTCTCCGGTTTCGGCCTGACCGCCAACGTCCACGGGCAGGTGCACATCGGCGACAACCTGGACACGCGCGGCGAACTCTGGCTCAACGACGGCCGCTATCGGGCCTATGGGCAGCGGTTGACGGTGCGCCGGGCGCGCTTGTTGTTCGCCGGGCCTATCGATCAGCCGTACCTGGACATCGAGGCGATCCGCCAGACCGACGATGTGATCGCCGGCATCCGCTTGAGCGGCAGCGCCGAGCAACCCACCACGCAAATCTTCTCGGAGCCGGCCATGAGCCAGGAGCAGGCGTTGTCCTACCTGGTGCTGGGCCGACCGCTGAGTACCACCGGCGAAGATAACAACATGCTCGCCCAGGCGGCACTGGGCCTGGGCTTGATGGGCAGTTCCGGCGTGACCACCAGCCTGGCCAACAACCTAGGAATCGAGGATTTCCAACTCGACACCCAGGGCAGCGGCAACGAAACCAGCGTGGTCGCCAGCGGCAACCTGTCGGAAAAACTCAGCCTGCGCTACGGCGTCGGAGTGTTCGAACCGGCCAATACCATTGCCCTGCGCTACAAGCTGAGCAAGAAGGTCTACCTCGAAGCCGCCAGCGGCGTCGCCAGCTCGCTGGATATCTTCTACAAGCGCGATTTCTGACCTTTCCCAGCCCTGACTTCCTTGTGGGAGCGAGCCTGCTCGCGAATGCGGACCATCAGTTGATTATTTGTTGACTGACGCACCGT
>NZ_JBHFJB010000084.1:43771-48910 GCF_057334555.1 Pseudomonas sp. AGC41 | reverse complement strand
CTGACGCACCGTTTTCGCGAGCAGGCTCGCTCCCACAAGTGTTTATGCATAGCTAACTAACTATTTGTTTGACATTTGCTGCCTAAGCAGTAATATCTCGACATACATTCACTGCCTAGGCAGCTAACGGTATCCCGATGAAGCATTTCACCCCGGACGAATTCCACAATTGCCATCTCGGCATGCTCCTTGGCCGCGCTGCGGCGCTCAAGGACCGGATCATCGACACCCACATGGAGCCCGTCGGCATCACCGCCGCGCAGTTCAAGGTGTTGATCATCATGGCCCAGCACGGCATCGATACGCCGGTCGAGCTGTGCCGGTACCTGTCGCTGGACAGCGGCTCGATGACCCGCATGCTCGACCGCCTGGAGCAGAAGGGCTTTCTGGTTCGCCAGCGCTCGGCACAGGATCGGCGCCAGGTTCGTCTGGTGCTGACCGACGCCGGCCAGGCCCTCGCCGATCGCCTGCCGTTCATCGGCGCCGACGCCATGAATCAACTGGCCGGCGCCATCAGCCGCGAGGAGCTGCAAACCCTCGAAGACATCCTCAAGAAAATACTGCTCGCCGCCGGTGACCCCATCACCGTCCTGCGATTGGGGGCCAAATGAAACATCAAACCTTGCGTACCCGCCTGAGCCTGGTGCTGTTGGCCATGAGCCTCGCCGGTTGTGCCAGCTACAGCGGCCTGAAGACCGAGGGCGTCAGCCTGGAGGCCAAGAGCCTGCAGGCTGGGCAATCGCTGACCGGGGTCAAACTGTCGCCCGCCGCGTGGCCGAAAAGCGACTGGTGGAAAAGCCTTGGCGACCCGCAACTCGACGGCTTGATCCGTGAAGCGCTGCGCGACAGCCCGGACATGCAGATCGCCAGTGCCCGGGTGCACCAGGCCAGTGCCGCTGCCTATGCTGCGAATGCCGCGCGTCTGCCGACCCTCGACGCCAGCGGCAGCGTCAGCCGTTCGCGCCTGGCCCGTGACCAGGACCCGCAAGGGCAGGGCGGCGCCTATAGCACCCTGCGTTCGCTGAGCGTGGATTTCAATTACAACTTCGACCTCTGGGGCGGCCAACGTGCCGCCTGGGAAGCGGCCCTGGGCCAGGCCCGCGCCGCCGAGATCGACCGCCAGGCGGCGCAACTGACCCTCGCCGCCGACGTGGCCCGGGCCTACAGCGACCTGGGCCAGGCCCACATCATTTATGACCTGGCCAATGAAGACCTCAAGCGCACGCGGCAGATGCTCGACCTGGGCAAGCGCCGTCTCGGTGCCGGGATCGACAGCGAATACCAGTTCCAGCAGACCGAAAGCCTCGAAGCCAGCGCCGATGCGACGCTGATCGACGCGGAAAAACGCCTGCAAAGCGCAAAGATCGCCTTGGCGGTGCTGCTGGGCAAAGGTCCCGACCGGGGCAACGAAATCGCCCGGCCCAACGTGCTGCAGGCCAGCGCGGTGGCCCTGCCGTCGAACCTGCCGGCCGAGTTGCTCGGCCGCCGTCCGGACCTGGTCGCGGCGCGGTGGCGGGTCGAGGCAGCGAGCAAGAACATCGAGGCCGGCAAGACCAACTTCTACCCCAACCTCAACCTGAGCGCGGCGGCGGGGGTGCAATCGCTGCTGGGTGACGCGATGTTCGGCGCGCCCAGTCGTTTCTTCAACGTGGCGCCGACCGTGTCGCTGCCGATCTTCGACGGCGGCCGCCTGCGGGCGGACTTGGATGCCCGGGACGCCGATTACGACCTGGCGGTGGCGCAATACAACAAGAGCCTGGTCGCGGCCCTTGGCGACGTCAGCGACACCATCAACCAGTTGCGCGACATCGGTCGGCAGCTCGGCGCCCAGCAACACGCGGTGGATATCGCCCGCAACTCCTACGACACCGTGGTCCAGCGCTACGGTTCCGGCATCGGCAATTACCTGGATGTGTTGAGCATCGAGCAACAACTGCTCCAGGCCCAGCGCCAACTGGCGACCCTCAATGCCGAGCAGATCGATCTGTCGATCCAACTGATGCAGGCCCTGGGCGGTGGTTTCGATACCCAAACCATCGCTTCGGCCACTCCGGCCGCCACCGCGCCGACTCACTGATTCGAGGTACTGGTCATGGCAACTGCCGAAACTACCCAAGAAACCCAACAGGACAGCGGCAACCCGCGCAAGCGCAAGGTGTTGCTGCTGGCCCTGGCCCTGATCGTCATTCTCGCCGGCGTCGGTGTCTGGGCCTGGCATGAACTGTATGGACGCTGGAGCGAAAGCACCGACGATGCCTACGTGAATGGCAACGTGGTGGAAATCACCCCGCAAGTCACCGGTACCGTGGTGAGCATTGGTGCCGATGACGGTGACCTGGTGCGCGAAGGCCAGGTGCTGGTGCAGTTCGACCCGAACGACGCCGAAGTTGCCTTGCAAAGTGCCCAGGCCAACCTGGCCCATACCGTGCGCCAGGTGCGTGGTTTGTACAGCAATGTCGACGGCATGAAGGCCCAGGTACATGCGCAGGAAGCGGAAGTGCAGAAGGCCCGGGAAAACTACAGCCGACGCAAGAACCTGGCGGCCGGCGGGGCGATTTCCCAGGAAGAACTGTCCCACGCCCGGGACGACCTGACCTCGGCGCAGAACGCCCTGGCCAATGCCCGGCAACAACTCATGACGACCAGCGCGCTGGTGGATGACACCGTGGTGTCGAACCATCCCGACGTGCAGGCGGCGGCCGCGCAACTGCGCCAGGCTTACCTGAGCAATGCCCGCAGCACCTTGATTGCGCCGGTGACCGGTTACGTCGCCAAGCGCACCGTTCAGCTCGGGCAACGTGTGCAGCCGGGCACGGCGCTGATGGCGGTGATCCCGCTGGACCAGCTGTGGATCGACGCCAACTTCAAGGAAACCCAGCTGCGTGACATGCGCATCGGCCAGCCGGTGGACATCGAGACCGACCTTTATGGCAGCGACGTGAAGTACAGCGGCACAGTGGACAGCCTGGGCGCCGGCACCGGCAGCGCGTTTGCCCTGCTACCGGCGCAGAACGCCAGCGGTAACTGGATCAAGATCGTCCAGCGGGTGCCGGTGCGCATTCATATCAATGCCGAGGAGCTGGCCAGACATCCGCTGCGGGTCGGCCTGTCGACCCAGGTCAACGTCAATCTCCGCGACCAGAGCGGCCCGGTACTGGCCCAGCAGCCACCGCAAAAAGCCTCGTTCAGCACCCAGGTCTACGACCGCCAGCTGGCCGATGCCGACGCGATGATCACTCGGCTGATTCATGAGAACAGCGCGGCGGCGAGCAAGACCGCGCAGCGTTGAAGCAGCCCCGTCGAACCCTGTGGCGAGGGAGCTTGCTCCCGCTCGGCTGCGAAGCAGTCGTAAACCGGCGGGTGCGGTGTGCCTGACGCTCCGCATGCGACAGGTTTTGGGGCCGCTTCGCGACCCAGCGGGAGCAAGCTCCCTCGCCACGTGTCTGGCGCAGACTCAAGTGACAGCATTCAGGTCCTGGCGGTCTTGCTCCAATTTTGTCACCACCGCTTCATAGGATTCTCGCAATGAGCAATAACGCGTCCTTCACGCCGCCCAGCCTGTTGCTCAGCACCATCGGGTTGTCGCTGGCGACGTTCATGCAAGTGCTCGACACGACCATCGCCAACGTCGCCTTGCCGACCATTTCCGGCAACCTGGGCGTGAGTTCGGAGCAGGGCACCTGGGTCATCACTTCGTTCGCCGTGAGCAACGCAATCGCGCTGCCGCTGACCGGTTGGCTGAGCCGCCGGTTTGGCGAGGTGAAACTGTTTTTGTGGGCAACGATGCTGTTCGTCCTGGCCTCGTTCCTCTGCGGGGTTTCCACGTCGATGCCCGAGCTGATCGGTTTTCGTGTGGTTCAGGGCCTGGTGGCCGGGCCTCTGTATCCAATGACCCAGACCTTGCTGATTGCCGTGTACCCGCCGGCCAGGCGCGGCATGGCCTTGGCATTGCTGGCGATGGTCACCGTGGTGGCGCCGATCGCCGGGCCGATCCTGGGCGGCTGGATCACCGACAGCTACAGCTGGCCGTGGATTTTCTTCATCAACGTGCCGATCGGGATTTTCGCGGTGCTGGTGGTGCGCCAGCAGCTGAAGGCGCGGCCGGTGGTCACCAGTCGCCAGCCGATGGATTACGTCGGGCTGATCACCCTGGTCATTGGTGTCGGGGCGTTGCAGGTGATCCTCGACAAGGGCAACGACCTGGATTGGTTCGAGTCGAACTTCATCATCCTCGGCGCGCTGATCTCGGTCGTTGCGCTGGCGGTGTTCGTGATCTGGGAAATGACCGACCGCCATCCGGTGGTCAATCTGCGGCTGTTTGCCTATCGCAACTTTCGCATCGGGACGATCGTGCTGGTGGGCGGTTATGCCGGGTTCTTCGGCATCAACCTGATCCTGCCGCAGTGGTTGCAGACTCAGATGGGCTACACCGCTACGTGGGCCGGCCTGGCGGTCGCGCCTATCGGGATCCTGCCGGTGTTGATGTCACCTTTCGTTGGTAAATATGCCCACAAATTCGACCTGCGCCTGCTGGCCGGGCTGGCGTTCCTGGCGATCGGCCTGAGTTGCTTCATGCGCGCCGGGTTTACCAACGAGGTGGATTTCCAGCACATCGCCCTGGTGCAGCTGTTCATGGGCATCGGCGTGGCGCTGTTCTTCATGCCGACCCTGAGCATCCTGATGTCGGACCTGCCACCCCAGCAGATCGCCGATGGCGCGGGGCTGGCGACGTTCCTGCGGACCCTGGGCGGCAGTTTTGCCGCGTCGCTGACCACCTGGATCTGGATCCGCCGCGCCGACCAGCACCATGCCTACCTGAGCGAAAGCATCAGCACCTTCGAACCGGCCACGCGCGAGACGATCAACCAGCTCGGCAGGGCGAGCACGCCGGTATACGCCCAGCTCGACCAGATCCTCACCAGCCAGGCGTACATGCTCTCCACCGTGGATTATTTCACGCTGCTGGGCTGGGCGTTCATGGGGTTGATCCTGCTGGTGTGGCTGGCGAAACCGCCGTTTGCGGCGAAGGCGGGGCCAGCCGCCAGCGGTCATTGATGGCGGGCGCAGTCCAACCTGTGGGAGCGAGCCTGCTCGCGAAAACGGATTATCAGTCAGTGATGTTTTGACTGACACACCGCA
>NZ_JBHFJB010000084.1:39051-43726 GCF_057334555.1 Pseudomonas sp. AGC41 | reverse complement strand
CTCGCTCCCACAAGGGGGATTTATATTGGATCGGGGATTGTGTCCGGTGCCGGCAGTCGTGGCGGCGGGGCAAACCCGAACGGCGCCAGCGAAAAGCCCTGCTCATCCACCTGCAACGCCCAGCCCTGCTTGTCCCAATCCCCCAGCACGATGCGCCGGGCGGCGTGTTCGCCCAGTTGCAGCTTGTGGATGGCGGGGCGGTGGGTGTGGCCATGGACCAAGGTTTTCACGCCGTATTGCTGCATGACGCGCGGGACCTCTTCTGGCGTGACGTCAACGATGTCGTTGGCTTTCATCCTCACCTGCGTGCGGCTTTCACTGCGCAACTTGCGCGCCAGTTTCTGGCGGCTGCCCAAGGGCAGGTGGCGCAGGATGAACAGCGTGACCGGGTTGCGCAGCCAGCGCCGCAGTTTCATGTAGCCGACGTCCCGCGTGCACAGGCTGTCGCCGTGCATCAGCAGCACCGGCTCGGCGTTGAATTGCACGACGGTCGGATCCTTGAGCAGGGTGCAGCCAGCGGCTTTGCAGAAAGCCTGCCCGAGCATGAAGTCGCGGTTGCCGTGCATCAGGAAAATCGCCGTGCCGCTGTCGCTCAATTCGCGCAGGGCCTGGCAGATGGAACGCTGGAACGGCGTCATGGCATCGTCGCCGATCCAGGCTTCGAAGAAGTCGCCCAGAATGTATAACGCTTGCGCCGAGCGGGCGCGTGTGGCGAGTAAATCCAGAAACGCCCGGGTGATGTCCGGGCGCTCCTCTTCCAGATGCAAATCTGAAATCAGCAATATCACTCAATGATCTCGGCTTTCTCGATGATCACGTCGTCTGCCGGGACGTCCTGGTGGCCAGCCTTGGAAGTAGTGGAGACGCCTTTGATCTTGTCGACCACGTCGGTACCGGCGGTGACCTTGCCGAATACGGCGTAGCCCCAGCCCTGCACGTTCTTGCCGCTGTGGTTCAGGAAGCTGTTGTCGGCAACGTTGATGAAGAACTGCGCGGAGGCCGAATGCGGCTCCATGGTACGAGCCATGGCAACGGTGTATTTGTCGTTGGAAAGGCCGTTATCGGCTTCGTTCTGGATGCTCGGGCGCTTGTCTTTCTTTTCTTTCATGCCAGGTTCGAAACCGCCGCCCTGGATCATGAAGTTGCCGATGACACGGTGGAAAACGGTGTTTTCGTAGTGGCCGGCCTTGACGTATTCAACGAAGTTGGCAACGGTGATCGGAGCCTTTTCGGCGTTCAGTTCCAGGACGATGTCGCCGTGGTTGGTGGTCAGTTTGACTTGGGTCATGATCACTACTCTTTCAAGGAATTCGTGGGTTTCGGGGGCGCAGACGCCCGCAACCGGTCTGGCTGTAATCGGCCAGGCTGGGCAGTTTAGCGCGCCATGGGCGAATTTCGAGGCTGTTTTTCATCTGGCTGTCGAATAAATTCAATCGTTTGCCGGCCTGGCCTGTCAGGTGCTTGACAGCATCGGCTATGATACGGGCTTTGATTTATCAGGCCGCACCCGGCCGCGCACTTGTATGTTCAAGGATCCTATGAGCAAGCCCACTGTCGACCCTACCTCGAATTCCAAGACCGGCCCGGCCGTGCCGGTCAATTTCCTGCGCCCGATCATCCAGGCGGACCTGGATTCGGGTAAGCACACGCAGATCGTCACCCGTTTCCCGCCGGAGCCCAACGGCTACCTGCACATCGGCCACGCCAAATCCATTTGCGTGAACTTCGGCCTGGCCGAGGAGTTCGGCGGCGTCACGCACCTGCGTTTCGATGACACCAACCCGGCCAAGGAAGACCAGGAATACATCGACGCGATCAAGAGCGACGTCAAGTGGCTGGGCTTCGAATGGGCCGGCGAAGTGCGCTACGCCTCGCAGTATTTCGACCAGTTGCACGACTGGGCGGTGGAACTGATCAAGTCCGGCAACGCCTACGTGTGTGACCTGACGCCGGAGCAGGCCAAGGAATATCGCGGCAGCCTGACCGAGCCGGGCAGGAACAGCCCGTTCCGTGACCGCAGCGTGGAAGAGAACCTCGACCTGTTTGCCCGCATGCGCGCCGGTGAGTTCGGGGATGGTGCCCGCGTGCTGCGCGCGAAGATCGACATGGCCTCGCCGAACATGAACCTGCGCGACCCGATCATGTACCGCATCCGTCACGCCCATCACCACCAGACCGGCGACAAGTGGTGCATCTACCCGAACTATGACTTCACCCATGGCCAGTCGGACGCCATCGAAGGCATCACGCACTCGATCTGCACCTTGGAATTCGAAAGCCATCGTCCGCTGTACGAGTGGTTCCTCGAACATCTGCCGGTGCCGGCCCACCCGCGCCAGTATGAATTCAGCCGCCTGAACCTGAACTACACGATCACCAGCAAGCGCAAGCTCAAGCAACTGGTGGACGAGAAGCACGTCAACGGCTGGGATGACCCACGCATGTCGACGCTGTCGGGTTTCCGCCGTCGTGGCTACACGCCGAAGTCGATCCGCAATTTCTGCGAGATGGTCGGCACCAACCGTTCCGACGGCGTGGTCGATTTCGGCATGCTGGAATTCAGCATTCGCGAAGACCTGGACCACAGCGCACCGCGCGCCATGTGCGTGTTGCGTCCGCTGAAAGTCGTCATCACCAATTACCCGGAAGGCCAGGTCGAGAACCTCGAACTGCCATGCCACCCGAAAGAAGACATGGGCGTGCGCGTCCTGCCGTTCGCCCGGGAAATCTACATCGACCGTGACGACTTCATGGAAGAGCCGCCAAAAGGCTACAAGCGCCTGGAGCCGGCCGGCGAAGTGCGCTTGCGCGGCAGCTATGTGATCCGCGCCGACGAGGCGATCAAGGACGCCGACGGCAACATCGTCGAGCTGCGTTGCTCGTACGATCCCGACACCCTGGGCAAGAACCCGGAAGGCCGCAAGGTCAAGGGCGTGATCCACTGGGTGCCGGCCGCCGCCAGCGTCGAGTGCGAAGTGCGCCTGTACGATCGCCTGTTCCGTTCGCCGAACCCGGAGAAGGCCGAAGACAGCGCCAGTTTCCTGGACAACATCAACCCTGACTCCCTGCAAGTACTCACTGGTTGTCGTGCCGAGCCATCGCTGGGCAACGCACAGCCGGAAGACCGTTTCCAGTTCGAGCGCGAAGGCTACTTCTGCGCGGATATCAAGGACTCGAAACCCGGTGCTCCGGTGTTCAACCGTACCGTGACCTTGCGCGACTCCTGGGGTCAGTGATCAAGTCTTAAGGGAAACCCCGTGCTTACGATCTACAACACGCTCACCAAGAGCAAAGAAGTCTTCAAGCCGCTGGATGGCAACAAAGTCCGCATGTACGTCTGCGGCATGACCGTGTACGACTATTGCCACCTCGGCCATGGCCGCAGCATGGTTGCCTTCGACCTGGTGACCCGTTGGTTGCGCTTCAGCGGTTATGACCTGACCTATGTGCGCAACATCACCGACATCGACGACAAGATCATCAATCGGGCCAACGAGAACGGTGAAGCGTTCGATGCGCTGACCGAGCGCATGATCAAGGCCATGCACGAGGACGAGGCGCGCCTCAACATCCAGAAGCCTGACCTGGAGCCACGTGCCACGGACCACATTCCGGGCATGCTGGCGATGATCCAGACTTTGATCGACAAGGGCTACGCCTACGCCCCAGGCAACGGCGACGTGTACTACCGCGTCGCCAAGTTCATGGGCTACGGCAAGCTGTCGCGCAAGAAGATCGAAGATTTGCGTATCGGCGCACGCATCGAAGTCGACGAGTCGAAAGAAGACCCGCTGGATTTCGTACTGTGGAAAGGCGCCAAGCCGGGCGAGCCGAGCTGGGATTCGCCGTGGGGCGCCGGGCGTCCGGGCTGGCACATCGAATGCTCGGTGATGTCGACCTGCTGCCTGGGCGAGACCTTCGACATTCATGGCGGCGGCAGCGACCTGGAATTCCCGCACCACGAAAACGAAATCGCCCAGAGCGAAGCGGCCACCGGCAAGACCTACGCCAATGCCTGGATGCATTGCGGCATGATCCGCATCAATGGCGAGAAGATGTCCAAGTCCTTGAACAACTTCTTCACCATCCGCGACGTGCTCGACAAGTATCATCCGGAAGTTGTGCGTTACCTGCTGGTCTCCAGCCATTACCGCAGCGCCATCAATTATTCGGAAGACAACCTCAAGGACGCCAAGGGTGCCCTGGAGCGTTTCTACCACGCGTTGAAAGGCCTCCCGAGCGTGCCGCCTGCCGGTGGCGAAGCGTTCGTGGCGCGGTTCACCGAAGTGATGAACGACGACTTCGGCACGCCGGAAGCCTGCGCGGTGCTGTTCGAGATGGTGCGTGAGATCAATCGCCTGCGCGAGAGCGATCTCGATGCGGCGGCGGGCTTGGCAGCGCGTCTGAAGGAACTGGCAAGTGTGTTGGGCGTGTTGCAGCTTGAAGCCGACGACTTCCTGCAAGCCGGCGCCGAAGGCCGCGTGGACGCCGCCGAGGTCGAGGCCTTGATCCAGGCGCGCCTGACCGCGCGGGCCAACAAGGACTGGGCGGAATCCGACCGCATCCGTGATCAGCTCACCGCCATGGGCGTGGTGCTCGAAGACGGTAAGGGCGGGACGACCTGGCGATTGGCGGACTGAGTTCTTCCAGCCTTCGCAGTACCCCTGTGGGGGCG